>JAGRBM010000001.1 GCA_020434085.1 Chrysiogenia bacterium
AAGAACTTTCGGCCTAAACGGCCCCTTTTGAAGCAATGAGCGAGATCGTCTTTACCGTAAATTCCATGGATGGCTGGCGCCAGAGCGTCGCCTACCACGCCCCCGCGCTGGGCATGCAGCCGCGCGGCGCGCTGTGGATGGGACATGCCATGATGGCCAACCGCCGGAGCCTCGACCGGCCTGTCGGTGAAGGACTGGCCAGCACGCTGGCGGCCGCCGGTTTTCATGTCTACAACGCCGACATCCGCGGTCACGGGGAGAGCGGTCCACTGGCATCGGAGTCGGGACGCTGGAGCTATGACGACATCGTCTTGAAAGACATCCCGGCGCTAAGCCACTGGGTCAAGGAGCGCCACCCGGACCTGCCGCTCGTTGTGGTGGGACATTCGCTCGTGGGGCACGGCACGCTGGCCAGTCTTGGGCAGGTGCCGGGCCAGCCGGTGGACGCCGTGGTCTCGGTGGCATCGAACGCCTGGGTGCGCCAGCTCGAACGCTCGCCGGTGCGCTGGATGCGAAAGCGAGCGGCGCTTGTTCCCTTCATCGGGATTTCGAGAGCCTTCGGGTATTTTCCCGCGCGACGTCTCAAAGTCGGCAGCGAGGACGAGGCGCGCGCCTATGTCGAGCAGTTCGATCAGTGGGCCAGCTCTGACCGCTGGGGAAGCGCCGATGGTACGCGCGACTACCTGGCGGGTCTGGCGAAGGTCACGCAGCCGGTGCTCGCCATCTCCGGGGCGGCAGATACCCTGCTCTGCCCCACGCGCGACTGCCGCGCGTTCCACGCCCGGCTGAGGAATGCCCCGGTGACCTACTGGGAGGTCTCACGCCACTCGCGTTTCGGCTACGATGCCAACCACATGTCGCTGGTGACCAGCAAGCGCGGCGCGCGCCTGTGGCAGGAAATCGCCCGCTGGACCACCGAAACCCTCGCGGCGCGGGGCGCCGCCTGATCGGAGCATTCATGAAGATCTATACCAAGACCGGTGACAAGGGCGAGACGGCCCTGTTCGGTGGCAAGCGGGTTTCGAAGACGCATCCGCGCATCGCGGCTTACGGCACCGTCGATGAACTCAACTCCGTTGTCGGGCTGGCTGCTGCCGGTTGCTGCGAGGAGTCGGTGCGCGCCCTGCGGCGCATCCAGCACGACTTGCTCGACGTGGGTGCGGAGCTCGCCACCCCGGCGGAGAACGAGGCGGCGCTGGCGCGCTCGGCGCTCATCACTGAAGAGCGCGTGGACTGGCTCGAAGCGGAAATGGATCGCATGGAAGAGCATCTCAAACCGCTGGAGACCTTCATCCTGCCCGGCGGCAGCGCCGGGGCGGCGGGACTTCATCTGGCGCGCACGGTGTGCCGACGCGCCGAGCGCGAGATCCTCGAACTCGACGAGGGCGAGGTGCGCGGCGTGCTCATTCGTTACATCAATCGTCTTTCGGACTACTTCTTTGTGCTCGCACGCGATGAGAACCGATTGAATCACACGCCCGACATTTCGTGGGAGAAACCCAAATGAGCGACAACGAAGAAGAATCCCCGCGGCCCTCGCGCGGGCCG
>JAGRBM010000002.1 GCA_020434085.1 Chrysiogenia bacterium
CCACGGCGAGCATCTTTCTGGCGCTGCTCGATGGACCGGCGCCGCTGCAGCTCCAGGCCGCGCGCTGGATTTTGTCGCGGAGCCGGGCGCTGGCGGAGCGGGTGGGCTACGGGAAACCAACCATCCCAGCTCCCCCTGCGGGGGAGCTGTCCCCGAAGGGGACTGAGGGGGTGATCCAGACTGCGCAAAAGAAATCTGATCGCCCTGCCGCGACCCCCTCAGCCGCCTTTGGCGGCAGCTCCCCCGGAGGGGGAGCAGGGAATGATGGGCTTTCTCGGGCGCCGCCGTGACGCGTTCCCTCAGCCACAGGAAAAAATTTTTGGAAAATGTAAACGAGATTGGAGAAGTAAAAACGAAGCAGAACGACAACCGGGCCCCGCTGGCGACAACCCCTTGCCGGGGCTGCTAGAATTGTCCGCGCGGGCCGGAGCCCGCTTGCAGATGAAGGTGCAGGGCATTGCCGGAGCTTCTAAAAAATACGTTTTCGAGCATCTGGGAAGGCATGAGCGGGATCGTGATGGCCCCGCTCAACGGGCAGTCCCACCTGTTCTGGATCTACAGCGCGATGTGTCTGCTCATGGCGGCCTGGAGCTACCGGCGCTTTTACCTACCCGCTGAAAAAGACGGCGACGGGCATTTTCACCTGGGCCGTTTCTTCCATTTCTGCTTTCCCAAGGAAATGTACACCCATCCCTCGGCCGTCGTGGATTACCAGATCTTTCTGGCCAACGGATTCGTGAAGGCCTTCCTGCGGCTCTTCTGGCTGGCGGGCACGGTGGGGCTGGCGGCGCTGGTCAACCGGTTCATGGTCCTGATGTTCGGCAATCCCAATCCAGACAGCCAGTGGACGCCGGGCGCGCTCATCGTGGGGACGATCGTGATCGGGCTCTCGTCGGACTTTTCGAGCTACCTGACCCACATGATCAGCCACAACGTCAAAATTTTGTGGGAGCTCCACCGCGTGCACCACACGGCCGAGGTACTCACGCCGATCACGCTCTTTCGCAAGCACCCGCTCTACGATCTGGTGGGCGGCATCATCGGCACGCCGATCCGCGCACTCACCCAGGGCGTGATGGCCTACGTGTTCGTGGGGGAGATGGCGACAATCACGATTTTTGGCGGAAATCTGGTCTACAGCATTTTCCGCTTCTTCGGGGCGAACCTGCGCCACTCGCACATCTGGTTCCACTGGGGCTCGGCTCTGGGGCGGGTGTTCATGAGCCCGGCGATGCACCAGATCCACCACAGCGTCGATCCAAAGCACTTCAACAAGAACTACGGGGAGATTCTCTCCCTGTGGGACTGGCTCTTCGGCAGCCTCTACCTGCCCAAGGGGCGCGAGGAAATCACCTTCGGCGTGGCCGAGGGGCTCGCCCAGGAGCATCCGACCCTGATCGACGCCTACCTGATTCCGCTTCGCAACATCGGCCGGATCATCACGGGCAAGGAACCGCTCCAACCTGGTGCAGCGGTCGCCAAAAAGGCGGCGGTTGAGGCCGGGACCTGAAATCGGCCCCCGAAACGCCCAAACTTTGACATGCCGCCGGTGCGTTTGACGCTTTCCAGTCTGGTGAGCGCCATCACGTATCTGGATAAGCGCAGTAAAATCAGCAGGTTATAAATTTTTTAGCGCCGCTCTCTTTGGCACGACCTTCGCTAGGTAGTGGGGTGAGGCTTCGGTCGGAAATTTGGCCCTTTTGCTGGGCCAGCCAAAACACAGCACGCACGCAACACCATCGACGGCATTTTCGGATCGGATCAATTCGGGCAACTACGGAGAGCGAAGGACTTGAGCCCCATGCGTATTGAAATTGAACTCTATGCCACTGCCGATTCCGCGATGGAGGACAAACCTCTGCGCGTGCGTTGCGAATACGACACCGTCCGGGTCGTCGATTCCTTTACCGGTCGCCCTGCCCGCGAGAGCGCCAGGGAATTCCTCCAACGACCTTTTCTGGAGCGTTACAAGATCATCCGCGACGGCCGCGCCCGGTTTTTCAAGGGCGAAGAGGCCATCACCATCGATTCCGCACTCACCGAGGCCCGTTCGGACTTCAGCGGTTCGGACGCCGCCAAGGCAGTCAACGGTGACTAAGGACAGTAAACAGAACTCGTCGGGGCGCCTTCTCAACACGTGCCGCATCCCTGAGAAGACATCTTTGCTTGAACATCTTGTCTTGAGGGCCCAACGGGCCCGGAAGGCGCCCCGCGGACTTTTCCATCCTTGTCAGTCAGCTCTGAAAGCAAAGCACCCTTGAAGCGACATCTTTAGTTAAAGCACCTTTGAGCAACATCGAGTCAGGCAGCGACCGCCGGGAAACCGGGGTCGCTGTTTGCGTTTGGGGCGGGGGCAAAAGTAGGCTCGATTGCGTCTCAAGCACCTATGCTGTGATTCAGCCACCCCGTTCGCGCATGCAGGGTGGGGTCGCTGAGGGGAGAACACGTGGAAGAGAGCGCCGCGCCACAGAGACCGGGAAAGTCCACGCAGCGCCCATGGCTCCCTGCGCTGCAGTATGGGGCGTGGCTCGTCGCGGCCTCCCTCGTGTTGCTCGGGCTTGTGGAGCTGACCTGCCGCTGGCTGGGTTTCGTGCCCTTTGGCGCGGTTGAGCAGCATCCCTGCCCGGGCAGTCTGCAGGGCGAGTGCACCGAGGGATACTGGGCCAAGGGGCCGACCTGGCTGTTTGAGCCCGGAGCATTCCGCCTGAACGGGCAGGGCGACCGTGCCCCTGAACCCTCCGGGGTCCGTTGCCGGGTACCGATCCTCTTCCTGGGAGACTCCTTTACCTTCGGCCAGTATCTCTCGCAGGAAGAGGCTTTGCCCCAGGTGATCGCGCGCAAACTGCCAGGGCGCCTGGACGCCTGCGTCTACAACGGCGGGGAGGTCGGCTCCCACCTGGTGAGAGAGCGCGAGCGTTTCCGCTCCCTGCACGAGGCGCTGGGCGGATCGCCCCGAATCGTGGTGCATCAGTACTATGGTGACGATCCCTACCAGTTGGCGGGCACGCTCAATGAGCTGATCGGGACCTTCTACCGGGATCGCCTCTATCTGATTGGAATCGGGCTGGCCTCGATCCGGCTGAAGCTGGCGATGGCCTGGCGCTACGAATGGGCTCGCTGGGACACCCGGCAGCTCGACTTCGCCAGCCTGCATGCCGGGGACGACTTCTCGCGCCTGATTTCGGACTATGCGGGCCAATGGGGCGAGTTTGCCGACGAGATCCGGCGCTCCGGCGCACAGCCCATCGAGCTGATCATCCCCTTTCCCGCCTACCTGGTCGCCAGCGAGGGCGGCCATCTGCGCCCCCTGACGGACGCCGCGGCCGCGCGAAAAGTCCCCACACTGCTTCTGAGCCGTGAAAACCTCCCCGATGACCCCTTTTTGCCCAACGATATCCACTTCAACGCCGGGGCCAACGAGGAAATCGCAAACCTGCTGCTTCCACTCATTCTGGACGCCGCAAACCGGCTTTAGGGTTTCCGGAGCGGGGGAGTGAATCCTATAATTATGTATAATTACGCATAATTGAGGCCTAATTTTAAAAAACTACTTGACACTTAAACGCACTTCAGCATAATGGACATTGTTCCCCCACGTTATAGTTCCAACCAGGAATGTGCCTACTGCTATTTTGGTGGTGAGCGTAGAAGTCCCGTGTGTTTCGTCACACTCATTCTGCGCAGGGTTTGGGTAGGCTGGTAATGAGCAAAAAGAAATCCGACGAAGTGCCATCCCGGCACCAGAATAACGTCCGGGATCTTCGCGAGGCGCAAATGCTCAGCAAGGCTGCTCTTGCGAGGAAGGCCGGCGTCAGCCCGCTCACGATCGATCGGATCGAGAGCGGTTTTGATTGCCGGATCGACACCAAGCGCAAGATCGTTCTCGCATTGGGTTTCCGGCTCAGCGACAAGGACAAGGTATTTTTCGAGTAAACCACGATGCTATTTGGAAAAAGTAAAAACGTCATCGGGCTCGATATTGGGACCAGTTCGGTCAAGGCCGTTGTCCTGAAGCCTACCAAGAAGGGATACAAGCTCCTGAAGCTGGGGATTAAACCCCTGCCTTCGGAAGCGATCGTCGACGGCGCCATCATGAACGCCTCGGCCGTCGCGGATACGATTCTGGAGCTTGTCGCGGAACTCAAGATCAAGGAAAAAGAGGTCGCGACCAGCGTGTCGGGCCACTCCGTGATCATCAAGAAGATCAACCTGCCGTTCATGGATTCCGAGCAATTGCAGGAGTCCATCAAGTATGAAGCCGAACAGTACGTTCCCTTCGACATCAACGACGTGAATCTGGACTTCCAGATTCTCTCGAGAGAGCCCGACGAGGGCGGCAACATGGACGTGCTCCTGGTGGCCGCCAAGCGCGATCTCATCAATGACTACACCGCGGTGGTGGCCGAAGCCGGCCTCAATGCCGCGATCATCGACATCGATGCGTTCACCCTCGAGAACATGTATGAGGTCAACTACGAGATCAACGAGGGCGAAATCGTCGCCCTGGTGAACATCGGCGCCGCGGTCACCACCATCAACGTGGTGCAGAGCGGCGTTTCGGTCTTTACCCGCGACGTTGCCACCGGTGGCAACATCCTCACAGAGGAAATTCAGAAGCAGCTCAATGTCTCTTATGAAGAGGCCGAGACCCTGAAGGTGGGCAAGCGCGCCGACGAAGCCGGCGACGAAGTCATCCCGCAGGAAGTCTCCAACATCATCAATACCGTCGTCGATCAGGTGGTCGGCGACGTTCAGAAGTCCATCGACTTCTTCCTGGCGACGGCCGCCGACCAGGCCATCAGCAAGGTCTACCTTGCCGGCGGTTCCTGCAAGATTCCCGGCCTGGCCCGCGCCCTGCAAGAACGTATCAACATCCCTGTCGAACTGGCGAACCCGTTCAACTCGGTCCAGTTCGATGAGAAGGAATATTCCACGGAATACCTGGCAGAGGTCGGCCCGCAGGCCGCCGTTGCCGTGGGCCTGGCTGTTCGGAGGGTTGGCGACAAATGATCCGGATCAACCTCGTACCAGTCAAGGTCACCAGGAAGCAGCTCCAACTGCGTCAGCAGATCATCATGGCCGTTGCAGTTCTGTTGCTCTCGGTCGTGACCGTCGGCTGGATGAGCAACAGCATCAACTCGCAGATTGCCAAGGTGGAGCAGAACACGGCCGACACCCAGGCCAAGCTCCGCCAGCTCGATTCGACCGTGAAGAAGATCGAGAGCTTCAAGCAGCAGAAGGCGCAGCTTCAGGAAAAACTCGACGTCATCCAGAAGCTGGTGAAGGATCGCACGGGTCCCGTGCGTCTCATGGCGGAGCTCGGCGTTTCCAAGCCGATCAAGCTCTGGCTCAACGAAATGAAACTTTCGAGTTCATCGCTGGAGATGAAGGGCATCGCGGATGCGGAATCGACGGTGATCGACTTCGCCCAGAAGCTCAAAAATCAGGAACACATCAGCAATGTACGCATCAGGGAACTCACCGGCAACGAAGGCTCGCCCCCGCAGGGCACGCTTCGCGGCTACGTGGAATTCTCCCTGGTGACGGCAGTGAAGCTCTCCAGCTAGGCGGAAGGCAAGCAGGAAATGGATCCCAAAGAGATACTCGACAAATTCCTCAAGCTCCCGACGCCGATCCGCGCCGGCATCCTGGTGGGCATCTACGTCGTGATCGTCATGATCTACTACGTGGGTTTCTATACCGAGGGTGAGCGGGAGCTCGAGAAGAAGAAGGCGGCGTACGAGCAGTTGCACACCAAACTGGTGCAGACGCAGAACATCGCCAGCCAGATCGACACATTCATCGAAGAGGTTGAGCAGCTCAAGGAGCAGCTTGCCCAGGCGCAGGACCAGCTTCCGCCCGATCCGCGCGTAGACCTGCTGATCGAGCAGATCACCCGCATCGGCAAGGACAACGGCCTGCAGTTCACGAAGATCGTGCCGCAGAAGACTTCCACCCGCGATTTCTATGCGGAGATTCCGCTACAGCTCACCATGAGCGGCAAGTATCACGCCTTCGGGTTGTTCTTCAATGAACTGGCGGGGCAGACACGAATCATCAATGTCTCGAACCTGGATCTCAAGCGCAAGGGCGGCACCAACATGCTGGAAGCGACCTTTACCGTGACGACCTACATGGCCGTTGAGAAACAGGCGGCCGCGACCAAGGGCAAGAAGAAATAGCAGACCGCGGTACCGGCGAGCCGGATGCGCGAGTAGCAACGAGTTGAACGGATGATGGCAAAGGGAAAGACCATGAAGCAGGCAAGGCAACAAAGGGACGGTTTGCGCAACGCAGTCCTTGCGGTCGTGATGGGCGCGATGGTCCTCTTTGTCGGTGCCTGCGAAGAGGAAAAGGCGCCGGCAGCGCCTGCAACGCCGCCTCCGGCCAAGAAGGTCAAGGTTGAGGCGAAGCCCGAAGCCGCGCAGGCAGCCGAGGAAGCGGTGGAAGTGTTCGATTACCGCCCCGACATCCTGCCCGATCCGTTTGAGCCTTACGTCGAGATTCTCGATGAGGCCGACGGGATCAAGGGCCCCCTGGAATACTACGACTTGAGTGAAATCCACGTACTCGGAATCATTTCCGGGATTCGTGATGCAAGAGCGAAAGTGAAAGCTGGTGGAGATTACTACACCATCCGTCGTGGCACGCCGATCGGGAAGAACCACGGTCGTGTCATCGCGATTCGCACTGATGAGATCATCATCAAGGAGCGTTATCGCGACGAAATCACGCGCGGATACAAGTACATCGAGACGAGCTTGAAAATGCAATAACCGGATGGTGATTCCGGGGTGGGCAGCCGCCAGGCGGCTCCACAAGATGCTTTAGAAGGTTTCGGGTTTAGGAGAAAGCCATGAGGGAAACGTGGAAACAGAGCTGGGTCGGCGCAATCGTCGCGATGTGCATGGTCGTGGGCCTGCTCGGCTGCGGTAGCAAGACGCCAGAGGCGCCGCCGGCTCCGGAGCGGAACCAGATCACGAGTATCGACGTCACGCCCGGACCTGACGGAGTGGAAGTCGCCATCAACGGCACGAGCGTTCCCGATGCCAAGATCTACAAGCTGACCGATCCGGTCCGGCTTGTGGTGGACATTGCCAACAGCGATGTCTCGGCCATTTCTCCGACCATTGCCTCTACCAGCGACATGATCGAGGAAATCACCGTCAACGAGACTGCCGCGGGTGCCATCGCGCGCGTGCAGATTACGCTGACGGCGAACGCTCTTTATGAAAGCCGCGAGGAAGGCAATGCCCTGGTCGTCAGCATCAAGGGCGGCGAGGGCGGTGAGTTCGCCGAAGAACCGCCCGCGCCGGGAGCCGACGAT
Source organism: Chrysiogenia bacterium (assembly GCA_020434085.1). Taxonomy (NCBI): domain Bacteria; kingdom Pseudomonadati; phylum Chrysiogenota; class Chrysiogenia; species Chrysiogenia bacterium. The sequence continues at coordinate 7,328 of JAGRBM010000002.1, forward strand.
TTCGCATTCGAAGAAGACATCAACGCCGAGGGCGAAACCGCCGCGGCCGAAGACGATCCATTCGCGGCCGAAGCCGACCCGTTTGCGGCCGAAGAAGATCCCTTCGCATCCGAAGAAGACCCCTTTGCGGCCGAGGGCGATCCCTTTGCCGAAGAGGCCTTCAGCTTTGAAGAAGAGCCCGCCGGTGACGAGTTCGCCGCTGTGGCAGCCGCTCCCGCCGCTGCCACGACCGAGAACGCGGGCCCGGCAACGACTGTGACCAGCGTCAGCGTCAATGGCGATCAACTCGTCATTACCGCCGATGGTGAGATTCAGGAGCATGATTCCTTCACGCTCGATAATCCCGAGCGCCTGGTTATCGACCTGCCGAACCTGACCAATGGAACCGGCAGCGAGAGCGCCGATGTCTCCAGCGCAACGGATGTAAACAGCGTTGTCATCAGCGAACTGCCCGATCGTGTGCGCATCATCGTTGAGCATCAGATTCCCAACTTCGAAGCCAATGTCGCCCGTGCGGGCAACCAGGTGACCGCCGGCCTCGGCGTTCCGCCCGCCGCCCCCGTGGCGGAGGCAGCCCCGGCAGCCGAAGAAGATTTCTTTGCCAGTGAAGAAGCCCCGGCCGAGGAAGCCTCCATGGCCATGGCGGAAGAACCCGCTGCGGAAGAGCCCGTTGACGATTTCTTCGCCAGCGAGCCCGCGGCCGAGCCCGCCGCTGAAACCGCGATGGAAGAGGCGCCTGCCGAGGACGACCTTGGTGCCTTCGATTTCGATTCTGGCGCCGGTTCCGATACCGCCGCCGTGGCCGCCTACCCGGTTGCCGCCGCCGACACCACGCCCGAGAAGGTCGTGCGTGTGACGGGCGTCGACTTCCTGCCGGGCAAGGAGACCACCTCGGTGAAGATCAGCTATGCCGGCGACCTGCAGACCGAAGTGGTCGACAGCGCCGACACCGAAGTCACGGTGCGCGTGCTCAACGCTACGCTCTCCCAGGATCTGATTCGCGCCCTCGATACCTCCCGCTACGTGGGACCGGTTTCGATGGTGAAGTCCTTTGTTGAAGCGGTTCCCGCCGGTGAACAGGGCCGTGTGGTCATTGCCCTGCGCGAGCGCACCCCCTATGAGCTGCGCCGCGAAGATGGTGCGCTCTATCTCGACTTCCCGACCAAGTCCGCTGCCAAGGGCGTGGCGGAGGCTGCACCCGCCGGTGAAGCGGCCGCCCCGAGCGTTGCGGTGGACGAGGTGGAAACCAACGTGGGCGAACTCGAGACCTTCGACATCGGCAGCAGCGCCGCCGAAGACGTCGCGACCGATACCTTCTCTCTGGCCGGCACGCCCGCCGGGGAGCTGGACTCGGGCCAGACCTATCAGGGTCGCAAGATCTCGCTTGAATTCCGCGAGGCCGACATCCGCGACGTGCTGCAGCTCATCGCCGAGGTCAGCCAGCTCAACATCATTGCCGCTGCCGACGTGCAGGGCACGGTGTCCATCACCCTGAAGAACGTCCCCTGGGACCAGGCGCTGGACATCATTCTGGAGACCAACGGCCTGGGCAAGAAGGTGATCGGCAACGTGATCCGCATTGCCCCGGCAGAGCAGCTTGCCGCCGAGGAAGAGGCTCGTCTGGCCGCCCAGCAGACGCAGGAACAGCTTGAGCCGCTGGCCTTCCAGATCGTTCCCGTCAACTACGCCGATGCCGGCGACCTGCAGCCGCGCATTCAGGAGATTCTCTCCCCGCGCGGCACGGTGACCGTCGATGAGCGCACCAACGCGCTGCTCATCAAGGACATCCGTCGCAGCATCGACCAGGCCATCGAGACCGTCCGCGCGCTGGATACCCAGACCGGTCAGGTGCTCATCGAGTCGCGCATCGTCACGACGACCCTCACCTTCGCCCGCGAACTGGGTGTTCAGTGGGGCGGTCGTTTCCTCTCGAGCCCCTCGGTTGGCAACAACCTGGGCAACAACGTCATCCAGAACAACTTCCTGGTTGACCTGCCGGTGACCGGTGTCGGTCAGCGTGCGGGTTCCTCCATGGGCTTCAGCTTCGGCACCCTCTCGGACGCGTTCAATCTGGACGTGGTGCTCTCCGCGGTGGAGACCTCCGGTCAGGGCCGCCTGGTGGCCAGCCCGCGCATCTCGGTGCTCGACAACAAGGAAGCCGAGATCAAGACCGGTATTTCCGTGCCGATTACCACGGTACAGGGCGGCACGATTTCAACGACCTTCGTCGAGGCGGTGCTCGGTGTGAAGGTCAAGCCCCAGATCACCTCGGATAACTCGGTGATCATGGACCTCGATGTGTTCGACAACACGATCAACGTCGCCATCCCCACGGCGTTCGGTAACCCGGCCATCAACAAGAACGAGGCCAATACCGAGCTCCTGGTGCGTGACGGCCACACGGTCGTGATCGGTGGCATTGTGCGGGTGCAGGACGGTTTCAACGAGATCGCCGTGCCCTATTTCAACAAGATTCCCTTCCTCGGTTACATGTTCCGCACCCGGGAATGGAGCGACGAGCGTCAGGAGATCCTGATCTTCATGACTCCGCAGATTGTGCGTAACTAGCTGAATCGATTGCAGTTTTTAGAGGACTGGACGGACATGGACAAGAATTGTAATATGAGAGCGGGTTTCCAGAACATAAGCCATTGGATGCGAGCGGCAAAAAGCTTCTCAGCGCTCCTTGTTGCCTTGGTGGCGATCAGCTTGGCCAGTTGCGGCGAGCCCGCTGCGCCCGGTCTGGGCTCGGTTTCGATCAACAACGGCGAAACCATCGAGTACGAGTTCACCAGTACCCCTACAGGCGGCGGCACGACCTGCAACATGGTTGGAGCAGCCCTGTATATTCAGCTCATCGTGAGCAAGGAAGACGCCGACCTCGGGCAGATCGAATTCGGTTCGGACACGGTTCTCGACAACTTCGGCGGCGCGCCGAATGTGGAGCCGGTGACCAACGCACTGGTAACCATCTTTGGAATCGATTCCGACCTGGTCGTTCAGCACTCCACGAGTTCGCTGGCCAACTTCTTCATCGATCCGGGCCTCGTGCTGGGTACGCAGACCGGCAGTGCGCTGGTGCGCACCGGCGACGACGGCGTCTCGTATCTGGTGATTTCAGTCGATCCCATCAACGGGACCGACGCGTTCGGCGTCGATTTTTCAGCGGTTCCGACGGGTTCGAGCTTTACGCGGCAAGTGGCGGTCGTGCCTTCCTCCCCGTCGGGCGAGGGCATGGAAGTCATCATGACGTTCAGCTGCAACTAGCGGACACGGGCGGCGAGGCAGGGAACGCATGGAGTCCGCAGCGCCGCCTGGAATGCCGGGACGTCTCCGACGGGACGACCCAGGCAGGCACAATTGAGGATGAAACCAGAGGTGGGGGGCTACCTGATAGCAGGGTTGTCCCCCGTCTTGGCGTTTGGAGAAAATCACGCGTGAGCCCAATCACCATGGGGGTGAGAGGGGGCGAGGTTTTCTCTCGTTGCGTACATCTCAGGGGGGTGTGCGCCGTTTGACCAGCAGGGACGCGGCATTCAGGGCCGCGTGCCTCTGAAACCCGCTCAGGGAGCGGCGATTTGGAGAAGGGTAGTTCGAGTGGATTACTCCGGGAAGCGTGCTAGTATGTGGAAATCAGTAGGTTTTTTGGGCGTGAGTAGTTCCCGTGCCTTGGGCAGGGGGGGATTCATGAACTCAGGTTTTGCTGCGCTCAAAAAGGGCGCACTCAGGATGGGTGCGCTCGCCGCGCTGATTGTATTTTCCTTCATTTCCTCCGGCTGTAGCAGTAGCGGACCCGGCGTCGGCGGCGTGGATACGACGACGACGACGAGCGGCCGACTCGCGTTTGCTGGAGAGTGGAGCGTCCTCACTCCCGGACCCGACAACACGTTGGGAACGGCTGATGACGTGGTGGTTGCGCTGCGCAATCCGCCGGTACCGCCCAACAAGTGGGCCGACGCCGTGCCGCTTCCCCCCTTTGGCGTGCAGGTGCGCGATGCGTTCGGAAATCCTCTGGCCTTCAACTCGGCCATCGGCTCCACGGAGATTCGGATGTCGGTCTTTTCCCAGACCGACCCGGGCGATCAGTTCGAACCGGCAACCTTCGTCAATCCCGGTGTTGCCACCGAAAACTTCAGCTTGACCTTCCAGGTTCGCATCATCGCATCGGTTGCGAACACGAACTACACCATCAACATCGTCTCCAACGATCAGGGAACGGAAACCACCGACTCGGCTACCGTCACGACGCCGGGCGCGCCGCCGACGATTGTCGCCCTTCGCGACTCCCTGGTGGCGGCTCTCAATGCTGCTCCGACCGACGCGGTGGTCACGGCTTACCCGCACCCGACGCGTGCCGATACGATTTTCATTCAGGCCGACGACGGCGAGCTTCTTCCCAGCAGTCTGCTCTCGCCTGCGCAGAAGGCCGCGACCCAGTCCATGTCCGTGACCGTCGGTGGCACGAACATGACGCCGACACTTCTCAATCCGCCGCTTTCCCACGTGGCGCTGATCGACGGTGTTTTCTATGACGCCGACGACGCCGACCTGGATGCCAACGGCGAGCAGCTCGTTCTCTATGCAATCACGGCGGCCAACGCCGGCCTCTCGCCGATCAATAATCAGCAACTGCTGATCGGGCAGGGGACGCCGAATATCACCAGCAAGCTGGTGTTCGTGACCGATCCACCCGACAATGTGATTGCCGGTGAAACGGCGATCACATTCAACGTCCAGGCGCAGGATACCTTCAACACGCCGATCACGGACGATCAAACAACAATCGTTGGCGTGCAGGTCCGCGATGCCGAAGGCGATCTGATCATCGACAACGGCATGACGCAGACGGTTTGCACCTCGAGCGAGCTCGATCCAGCCATGGCGCCCTGCCGTTTTACCCTGGTCGATGGCGAGGGCTCATTGCCGAACCTGTACTATACAGGCTCGGATGCCTTCACGCTGGTGTTGGTCGGTCTTCGTGATTCCGACATGGCGCTGCTCGATCCCCTGACCTTTGACATCACGGCCCAGCCCGGGACCGCCACGCAGCTTGTGTTTGCCGACAACCCCGACATCAACGGCGCCGTGCTCTCGCCCGGCTCCGTCACTCAGACCGCGGGAGCCCCCTGGCTGGGCGGGCCGCAGTTTGTTACAACCCGACGTCCCGAGGTCCACATCCTCGATGCCATCGGAAACATCGTCGACGACAGCGTGACCCAGTTGGAGCTTGTCGCCGTCGATACGGGCACCATGGAGGTGCTCGATCTCGATGGCGCCGGACCGACCGCAGCCAGCTCGGGCGTTCTCGTTTTCGACAGCGTAATTTCCGAACGGGCCACGGTTGCCGATGTTCAGGTTCGCAGCGCTTCGGGCGTGACTCGTTCCAATGAGCTGCACGGGCTTGGTGACGGCGCCACGACGAATTTCAGCTTCACGCTGGAACCCGCGACCTTCAATCAGAACACCATCATGCCGACCACCGTCCGAATCACGGACGGCATCGCAGGCATTACGCAGGTCATCGTTGATACGAATGGTGACGGCACGCTCTATGACATGGGCACGATGACCGTGCGCGGCACGGTCGACTACGACACCGGTGACGTGAATGTGCTCTTCGGCACCGCGCCGGCCAACGGTCAGCAGATCGTGGCAACGTATTCATTCGTGCTTCGTCTGGATGATCCGGGTGTGGTGATTCAACCCGATGAGCCCACGCAGCTCGGCTTCCCCCAGTATCCCTTGGTTGAGCGGCCTCTTACGGTCCAGGAAGCCGGCGCGCTCTGGCAGCGCGGCATCCCCCAGACAACCACGGGGGAGGCGCTCATCTATCAGGATCTCAGCCCCGTGACGGGCGATGGCGGTCCGGGGCCCTACGGCACCGCGATGAACCCCATCGAGTTCATCAACACGCTTTCTCGCGTTGTGCCCGGTTCGGTTCAGATCACAGCGATGGACGACATGGGTGGAACCCTGTTTGCTTCCGACAACGGCGTCGGTGGCTTCAACGGCAACATTCTTCCCGGTGCGACCATCGATTATGAAACCGGCCAGATTGTCGGCCTGACCTTCAGCTCGAACGTGATGAATGCCAGCGCCATGAGCGCGACCTATGATTCGTTGGCGGGCGCGCCGATCATCCTGCAGGTGCAGGACCAGTTCGGCAACCTCGTTGACGACCAGAACGCGCAGATTGTTGCGACGCTTTCGAGCGGCACGGGCAACCTGCTTGGCACGACGACAGTGAATACCTTCAACGGCGAAGCTGTGTTCGGTAACCTTCGCTACGACCTGGCGGAAGTCGTGACCGTCCTCTTCACGGATGCCGGCGGTAACCTGACGGCCCGGACCACGGGACCCATCACCATTACTCCCAGCACCGGCGCGCGCATTGTCTTTGGAACACCGCCGCGCTCGAGTGAGCCCGTTGACTCGGTCTGGCAGGGCTTCACGATCGAAGTGCAGGACCAGTTCGGCAACCTGGTTGCCACCGACAATTCCAGCGTGATCGAGCTGACGCTCAGCGCTCCCGGCGGTACGCTCAGCCAGGGCATGGCCGTTGCGGCGCCCGAGGTGATCGGCGTAGGCACCGGCGCGAGCGGGCAGGAATTCAGCGCGATTGCGCTTGCTTCTTCGCCGGTGGTCCCGAATTCAATAACGCTGACAGCTGACCCGGGCGTGTTCCAGCAAGTTGCGACCGATGATGGTGTCGGCAATTTCACTGGCGGTGATGTCAACCCGGACTGCGGCCCGACCCCCAGTGACCCTGATGTGGACTACGACACCGGAACGATCAACTGCGTCGAGTTCAGCCGCTCCGTTCCCAACGGAACCAATGTGGAGGCTGACTACGAGTACCTCGTGAATTGTCCCGGCAATATCTGCACCGAAACGGTTCAGAATGGCGTGGCGACATTCGATTCAATTGCGTACAACACGGGCGCACCGCCGCAAGTTATCAGCGTCAATTTCGCACAGCAGGCCGGCCCTCCGACTGCGGTCATCAACAATCAGCAGATCACGATTACGCCGCGGCCCGATCATCTGACTTTTGTGACCGAGCCGCCGGCATCGGCGACCAAGAATCAGCCCTGGAACAGCTTCAGTGTTGAAATTCGCGACGCCAGCAACAACCTGGTTCCCGGCGCGAACAACCTGGTGCGTGTGGTCAAGGGTGCGCACGTCTCGCCCGCCAATCTTTCGGGTACCCTGGAAGTACAGGCGGTCAACGGTGTGGCGACCTTCACCAACGTCGTTGCAGATGAAATCGCTGTCGGCGTGGGCGTCGACGCCATTGAAGTCGAGATCGAATCGCCGGGCCTGACGGGCCTGACCCAGCGCGCGACGATGGTGCCCATCGCGGTCGAAATTTTCGGCGCGCCTTCGGCCCTCGTGTTCGCACCGGGTGGAACGCCGCCGCCGCAGCCCGATCCGGCAGGTTTCAGCGCGAGCAGCGCGGACTCCGGCGGCTTCGTGTTCGATGTCCGGCTTGAGGATTCCGCCGGCAACCTGCTCGACAGCGTCATGGACTTCAACGTGACGATGAACCTCAAGCAGGGCAATGGTACCCTGCAGCTCGTGACTGGCACGGGTGTGGAGACCTGCCCCTGCGTGCAGACTGTTGTGGCCGGTGTCGCGACTTTCGACGGCGTGATATATGACGTTGCGCCCGACGATATCATCATCGAATTTACCGGAACGGGTGTGAGCGCGGCCGAGTTTGCCGAGCCCATGGTGGGCCTGGCCGACCCCGACCACATGGAGTTCACCATCCAGCCGCCGACGATTACGCAAAACGGCGTCGGGATGAGCTACTTCGCGGTCTCGATCATCGACGAAGTCGGCAATGTGGACATCACGCGCAACACCGAGACGGTGACCATGAGCATCGCCGGCGTGAGTGACGGCGTCCTCAGCGGAACGCTGACCCGCACGTTCTTCAACGGCGTGGCCGTGTTCAACGACGTGGCCTACACCTTCAACCAGAATTCCGACTCCAACCAGCTCATCGACCTGCAGGCGGCGACGAACCTGCCGGATATTCCGCCCGCAACGTCCATTACCGTGGACGTGCAGGCCGCGCCGGGCGCGCAGTCGCCCATCGCGCGTGTTTCGACTTCCGGCGTTCAGGCGACAGAGGGCAACGGTGCCAGCGTCAACGCGGTGATCTCGCATGACGGGCGCTGGGTCGCTTTCGAATCGGTGGCAGACGATCTGGCCAACGGCGATGGCAACAGCTACCGCGACATCATTCTGCGTGACATGCGCACGACCACAACGGTCATCGCCAGCGGCGGCGGCGGCTCCGACGGCGCGAGCTTCAGCCCCTCCATTTCCGGTGACGGACGCTTTGTGGCCTTCTCCAGCGACGCCGACAACCTGAGCGACCGTGACAGCAACGGGCGCCGGGACATCTATGTTTTCGATCGTCTCAACAATATGGTGGAACTCATCAGCGCGACCTCCGGTGGGCAGGCCGGCGCTGCCGCCAGCGACAACCCGGCGATTTCCGCCGACGGGCGCTACGTGGCGTTCGATACGCAGGCGACGAACCTTGCGACCGGTGGTGCGACCACCAACAACGCCAACCGCGAAGTACTGGTGCGCGACCGTTACCTGGAAGTGACCCAGCGCGTGAGCGGTGAGCTCGACACGATGAGCGACACCCTCTCGGACGTCGCGGCCAGCAGCGTCAGCCGCAATCCCGCGATCTCGGCGACGGGTCGTTACATCGCCTATGAATCGAATTCCGACGACATCATCGGCGCCGGCGATACCAACGGCCAGTACGACATCTTCGTGCTCGACCGTGACGCCGACGGCGACGGTATCCTCGATCAGGACGCGGTGCTTCCGGCAACCGATCCGTTCTCCATTGTGCGCGTGAGCGTCGATGACGCCGGTGCCGAGGCAAGCGGCGGCAGCACCGATCCCGCGATCTCAGCGGACGGGCGTTTTGTCGCCTTTGCGTCGGCCGCGACCGACCTGATCGTCGGCGATACCAACGGGTTCTCGGACATCTTCCTGCATGACCGCGACGTCGACGACGACGACGTGCTCGACGAGGCGGGCTTCATCTCGACCGTGCGCGTGAGCGAGAGCTCCGGCGGCGCACAGGCCAATGCCGGCAGCACGTTGCCGTCCATTTCTGCCAACGGAAACTTCATCACCTTCGAGTCGGTTGCGACGAACCTGGTGTCGGGTGACAGCAACGGGGTTCGCGACATCTTTGTGAACGCACCTTCAACGGGCGGCACCTCGCGGGTGAGCCTGAACACCGACAGCGCCCAGGGTGATGCAGCCAGCAACATTCCCTTCATTTCAGGAGATGGCCGTTATATCACGTTCCATTCCGCAGCGAGCAATTTGGTGGTGCCCACTGCAAACG
>JAGRBM010000003.1 GCA_020434085.1 Chrysiogenia bacterium
AATCTCGGCGATCGAATGTGTTTCGTTGGCGGGTACGGGCGCAGGGCCTGGGGCGTGGGCAAGCAGGGTGAATTGGTGGTTGCCATCCTGTTCAACGTCATCGGGGTCATGGGCGATATCTGGTGCTCCTTCGACGGCGAAACGTGGAGCGAGGTTGCACCCAATGGCGATGGATTTGATCGTCGCCACGGTCATGCTGTCGTCTTCTTTAACGACAGGATGTGGGTGATTGGCGGGAATCTCAGCTCGACCTATTACGCGGACGTGTGGAACCTGGAACCAACATCCGGGTGGGACTGGGATCCTGATGCCACAACCTATGGCATCGATTGGGCGGACTATACCGAAGTGACCGCGTCAGCGCCGTGGGGTGCTCGCACGGGCCATGCCGTAACTGTACACAACGGTGAGCTCTATTTGAGTGGTGGCAAGACCAGCGACGGGGAATATCTTGACGATGTGTGGAAGTCGTCAAACGGCTCCACCTGGACCCTGGTAACCGACAACATTTCCCCCGACCCGGAAAATGATACCGGCATGGACAAGCGCGCGTATCACCAGATGCTGAGTTTCGATGGCAAGCTATGGATCATTGGCGGTCGCGCGAGTTATCACGAAACCATCTTTGATGAAAATACAACGATGTATGAGGCGAATGATATCTGGATGTCGGAAGACAACGGCGCAACATGGAATGAAGTAACCGACCATGCCAGTTTTGAGCAGAGGCAGGATTTTCAGGCGGTCGTACACGACGGCGCTATCTATATCACCGGCGGATATGGCGGAGATGGCTACGTGACCGTGCAAGGGAAGGACAGTATCCTCAACGACGTCTGGCGCAGCGAGGATGGCGTGAACTGGCGCGCCGGATTCTCCAAGACGGTAACAATGCAGCGCTGATTTGCGCTTGAAGCCACCCAGAGAAGACGAGGCGGGCTGGAATCTCGCCCCACCCTATTCGCCAGCGTTGGTTTCAGTAAGTCTCCGCCTACGCAGCCCGGGGTTGCGACCGCAGCCCCAGCAGCGCGACCAGCGCCGCACCAGCCAGGGCCGCGCCGGTGAGGAATGCCGCCTTGCTGCTCACGCTCTCCCACAGGACGCCGAAGAGAATGCTGGCGGGCAGCGCGAGCAACCCAACGGTCAGATAATACCAGCCAAAGGCCGTGCCCCGCTCTTCGGCGTTGACCGAGCGTGCAACCAGCGTCGTCTGCGCGCTCTCGGTCAGGCCGTGGAAGATGCCATAGGCCACGAACAGAATGCTCACTTCCGTGTGGGTGCGCGCGAAGGCGAAGGCCACGTAGATCAGGACGTAGAAGCACCAGCCGAGCGCGAGCGTGCGGCGCGCTCCGCAACTGTCCACCAGCCTGCCGCCGGGAATCGAGACAGCCGACTTCACCACGTGCAGCGCCATCCAAAGCAGCGGCAGGCTCTCCATCGGAGTGCGCGTGGCGCCTGCCTTGAGCAGCAGGAATAGATCGCTGGCGTTGCCGAGCGTGAAGAGCCCCAGCGGGATGAGCAGGCGAACGAGGTCCCTTCCGGGCCGCGTGAGGAATGCTTCGGGAGCGATGCGCGGGGCGCTCGCGCGAACGAGCGCTTTTTCACGAACTCCCGCGAAGACGGCGGTGACGGCCAGCGCGCCGGGAATTGCCGAGAGCCAGAAGAGCGTGCGAAGGTCGCGGGTCCAGAAGCTCAGCACCGCCCATGCCATGAGCGGACCGATCACCGCGCCCGCGTGATCCATTGCGCGATGGAAGCCAAAGGCGCGGCCCTGGGCGCGCTCCTCCACCGAACCTGCCAGGAGGGCATCGCGCGGGCTGCTGCGCAGTCCCTTCCCGATCCGGTCGGCTGTGCGCGCGGCGATCACATGCCAGGGCACCTGCGCCAGTGCCGTGAGGGGCCGCGCCGCCGAGGCCAGGCCGTAGCCCCAGGCGATGAAGGGAAAGCGCCGCCCGCTGCGATCGGACCACCGACCGGAAAAGTATTTGAAGATACTGGAGACCGCGTCGGCGACGCCTTCGAGCACGCCCACCGCCATCGCGCTCGCGCCCAGCACCCCGGTCAGAAACAGCGGCAGAAACGGAACGATCATTTCCGTTGCGCTGTCGGTCAGCAGGCTTACGATCCCCAGTGCGAGGACGTTGCGGGTCAGCCAGGGCTTCTTCTCATTGGCTTGGGTCACGATGGATTGATTGTCGATCATTGCGGCTTGCCGGGCTAGTGCGCCATCGCCGTGACCGGCTCGGCCTCTGGCGTTTTCTTGCGGAATGCAAAGAGCAGGAAGAGCGGCGCGCAGACCAGGAAGAACAGGCCGACTACGCGGAAGGCATCCAGATAAGAGAGCAGCACGCTCTGGCGGGTGATGATTCCCTCCATCACGGCGTGGGACTGCTGCTGGAGCTGCGCCATGGTGCCGCCGCCGCGGGCGGAAAGGCCCTGCTGGATGGTGTGCAGGCGCTCCTGCACCGCCGGGTCATAGGGCGAGACGTAGCGCGTGAGGTTGAGCCGGTGAGCAAAGATGTGGCGCTGGACGAAGGTCGCCATCAGGGCCACGCCGAAGGAGCCGCCGAGCTGGCGCATCATGTTGGTAAAGCCTGCCCCCTGGGCAATGGCCGGCCCCTTCAGGCCTGAAAGCGCCAGCGTCGTGAGCGGCACGAAACTCAGCGACATGCCCATCCCGCGAATGACCAGCGGCCAGAAGAAATCCCATTCGCCCGAGGCCAACGAGAACTCGCTCACCAGGTGCGTGAAGGTGAAAACGAAGGTAAAACCGATGATCGTCAGGATGTAGGGCGGCGCCCCGCGCTGCAGGATTTTTCCCACCAGCGGCATCATGATCATGGTCGCCAGCGCGCCGCGCAGCATGATGAGTCCCGTCTGGGTTGCCGTAAAGCCCAGCAGGTTCTGGGCGAA
>JAGRBM010000004.1 GCA_020434085.1 Chrysiogenia bacterium
GCTCGGCCTGCCGCTTCTGCAGCTCGTGCTGGTAGATCTTGGCCTGCAGCAGCTTCATGGCCTTGGCCTTGTTCTTGTGCTGGCTGCGCTCGGCCTGGCAGGCCACGACGATTCCGGTGGGAATGTGGGTGAGGCGCACGGCCGAGTCGGTCTTGTTGACATGCTGGCCGCCGGCGCCGCTGGAGCGGTAGGTATCGACGCGCAGGTCTTCCTCGCGCACCTCGATGTCGATGTCGTCGTCCACCTCGGGGCAGACGCACACGCTGGCAAAGGATGTCTGGCGGCGCTTGTTGGAGTCGAAGGGCGAGATGCGCACCAGGCGGTGCACGCCGATCTCGGCCTTGAGATAACCGTAGGCAAAGGGGCCGGCCACGGTGACGGTCGCGCTCTTGATCCCGGCCTCTTCGCCCTCGGAGAGCTCGACGATCTCGGTCTTCCACTCCTGGCGCTCGCAATACCGAAGGTACATGCGCAGCAGGATCTCGGCCCAGTCCTGGGCCTCGGTGCCGCCGGCGCCGGCGTTGATGGTGAGGATGGCGTTCGAGGCGTCCTGCTCGCCCGAGAGCATCTTCTTGAACTCGAGCTTGCCGACCGACTTTTCCAGCGCGTCGATCTGCTCGCCCAGGTCGGCAAGCATGTCGGTGTCGAGTTCCTCTTCCTCGGCGAGCAGCTCGGCAAATTCCTTCGCCTCGGAGAGCTCGCCCTGGGTCTCGTTCCACGGCTCGACCGTGTCCAGGTAACGCTTTCGCTCCTGCACGATCTTCTGGGCGGCTTCGGGGTCGTCCCAGAAACCCTGGGCGCTCATCTGCTGGTCTAGTTCTTCGAGCTTCTTCGTCGCGCCGGCGATGTCAAAGATGCCCCCTCAGAGGCTTCAGGCGATCCGAAGCCTCCTGGAGGCGGGATTTCAGCTCGGCGAGCTGAAGATGGGGGTCGAGGCTGGTGGCTTGTTCCGACATGTGCGGGAACTCCTTACGATCAGGCGGGCGGAGTATAGGGAGAAAGTCTTCGACTTTCCACAAGACACGCTCCCCCTCCGGGGGAGCTGGCCGACGCAGTCGGACTGAGGGGGTGTTGGAGCTGGCACGCTGCTCCGCCTTCAGAGCCCGATCGCCGCCTGCGCGACCCCCTCTGCCCTACGGGCAGCTCCCCCGGCGCGGGGGAGCGCAAAGGGAATACTTCCCTATTGCCCGATCACAAAGCTCGTTTCCTTGAGAACCTTGCCGTCCTCGGAGGTCACCTGCACGCGCCAGTCGCCGGTCATGCCCGGGCCGATGGTCTTCGAGCTCCAGGTGCGCCACTTGCTGCCGCGGATGTTCAGGGCGACCTCGGAAACCATCTCTGCGCCATGGAACCAGCGGTGCTTGATCACCACGTCTTCCTTCGCGCCCAGGATTTCGCTGAAGCAGTAGAGCTTCTCGGTATCGGCGAAGAAGTGCTCGCTGATGCCGACCGGTTCCTTCTCTGCAATGTCGGCGGCGACGAAGAGGTCGCCCACGGTGTAGCCCACGTCGGCGGCGGCGCTCTCATCCTTGTTCTTGCTGTCACAGGCGCCAAAGCCCAGTGTCAAAACGAGGGCCAGCAGCGCCAGCCAGGTGATGTGTGTCTTCATGTACGGATCCTTTCCTTTGTGGTCTCCCCCGCAACCGGGGGAGATGCCCCGCAGGGGCAGAGGGGGTGTGCGATCTGGCACGCGGCTCCCCCTCAGTTCGGCCTTGCCGGACAGCTCCCCCGGCAGCGTGGGAGAAAGATATAGTTCAAAAACTCTCTTACACCAGCCGATCCAGCAGTTGTTCAATGTTGCGGATACCTTCAACTTCGGCGCCCTTGGGGATCTGGCCTCGCCCCATGCGCGTGAGATTTCCCTGCGGGATCCAGAAGCGCGTGAAGCCCATGCGCACGCCCTCGGCAATGCGCGCGTCCGCTTGGGATACCGCGCGGACTTCTCCGGCAAGGCCGACCTCGCCGAAGGTAATCGCCTTGGGATCGACCGGGCGCCCCATGGACGAGGACGCGATGCTCGTCAGGATCGCCAGGTCGGCCGCGGGCTCGGTGAGCGAGACACCGCCGGCAGCGTTCACAAAAACATCCTGGTCGGCCAGGTGAATCCCGCCCCGCTTTTCCAGAACGGCAGCCAGAAGCTGCGTTCGCTGGTTGTCCACGCCCAGCGAGGTCCGCCGCGGGTTGCCGAGGCGCGAGTCGGCGACGAGCGCCTGCACTTCGGCAAGCAACGGGCGGGTGCCCTCCAGCGCGCAGGTAACCAC
>JAGRBM010000005.1 GCA_020434085.1 Chrysiogenia bacterium
CACTCTCGCGGGTCTCAAGCCCGGCGAGCACCAGCCCTACCTGACCAACTCGGCGGTGCTTCTCGCGCCGCTTGCGGGCCGCGCGCCGGGCAGCGTGGCGCCGGGCGACCTCATTGCCGCGCGCTATGACAAGATCGGCCTGCTCCCCTTCGGGGAGTTCATGCCGCTTCAGGGCCTGATTCCCCAGCTTCGCCAGTGGATTCGCGGCGGCGGAACCTTTACCCCCGGAACAAAGCCCGCGTCCTTCGACGTGGCGGGGATGAAGCTCGCCGCCGGGATCTGCTACGAGGCGATCCTGCCGGCCATGACGCTCAAGGCGCTTCGCCCCGAGGACCAGGTGCTGCTCAACCTGACCAACGACGCCTGGTTCGGCGAAGGCGATGAGCGTCACCAGCACTGGACCCTCGCGGTGTGGCGCACCATCGAAAACCGCGTGTGGCTGCTGCGCGCAACCAACACCGGCCGCACCAGCGTGATCGATCCAGCGGGGCGAGAAACCGCGCGTGCGCCGGAAAGCCAGAAACACGTCCTGTTTGCGCAGGTGCGCGCGGCCGACATGGGCAGCCTTTTCAGAAGCTTCGGCCGCTGGTTCGACTGGCTCTGCCTTGCCGCACTGGCACTGGGGATGCTGGAGACATGGCGTCGCAAACGCACATGAGTGGCCTCTACCTGCACCTGCCTTTTTGTGTGAAGAAGTGCCCCTACTGCGACTTCAACACCTGGCCGCTCGATCAGCTCGGCGCCGGAGATCACGAGGCAAAGTTTTTCGCCGCTCTTGGTCGCGAAGTGGACCTGCTGCTTGAGGCGCATGCCGCCGAAGAAGGCGCGCAGCCTCTGGAGACGCTCTACTTCGGCGGCGGCACGCCCTCGCTGAGCGAGCCCGCGCGCATCGCGGCGCTCACCCAAAAAGTCCGCGCGGCCGGTCACGCCCCCAAAGAAATCACGCTCGAAGCCAATCCCGAATCCTTTTCAGCCCAGCGCTTTGCCGGTTTTGTGGATGCGGGCATCAACCGCATCAGCGTCGGGGTGCAGAGCTTCAACGACGAAGTGCTCCGCGCGCTGGGGCGCGAACACGACGTAGCGCGCGCGCGGCAGGTGCTCGCCTGGCTGCGCGGCAATGAGCGGCTCATCTCCTGGAACTTCGACCTGATCTACGGCGTCGGGGATGCGCACGACGTCGCTTCTTTCGAGCGCGAGCTGGACGAGCTTCTCGAATGGGCGCCGCCCCATGTCTCGCTCTATGCCCTCGAAGTGCACGGCGCGACGGCCTTCGGAGCGCGCGCCCGCGCGGGCGAGCAGCTCACCACCGGCGATGACGCGCAGGCCGACCTCTTTGACCTGGCGCGCGCGCGGCTGCTGGGTGCGGGCTATCACCACTACGAGATCGCCAACTTCGCAAAGCCCGGCCACGAAGCGGTGCACAACTCGCTCTACTGGCGCGCGGCGAGCGTGATTGCGGCCGGGCCCGGAGCGACGGGATTCTGGCGCGGCGCCTGCGCGCCGTGGGGGCTTCGCTGGAAGACGCCGCGATCGATGCCTGCGTATCTCGAATGGTGCGCCGCTCTGGGCGATCCCTCCGGCGGCATTGCCGCCCTGCTCGAACCGCTTGCCGGGCGCGCCGCCGAGTGGGAGCACCTCGATCAGGCGCAGGCGCTCAGCGAACGGATGATCCTCGGGCTACGGCTCCTGGAAGAAGGACTCGATCTCGAAGCGCTGCGAAAAACCTTCGGGGAAGAAGCGGTCGCGGGCAAGCTCGCGGCGCTGGATCGTTATCTGGGGGCCGGCTGGCTGCGGCAATCGGGCACGCAACTCTTCCTGGAAGGCGAGTACGCACTGGTCGCGAATTCATTGTTTGCCGACCTGATGGACTGAACCGGGTCGTCCACTGGCACAGATCGCCGCGAGAAAAACCAGAAATATCAAAGTGTTAGCCCACTTCGACCTGCCCTTGACGGGCAGGGGGGGCTGACTTAGCTTAGGGAGGCTTCCGGTGGTGGAGGCTTTGCAAGTAGCGAATTTTACTCTATCTTTTGGGAATTTCGCGGAACTTGCGGCTCGGGCGTTTCAGGGAGTCCTGAAGCAGCCCGGACCGGTATTGGAAACTGATGCAACGAGAGCGAAGAAAATCTCAGGTACTGCGTGACCTGATCGATGAGTTCCTGCGCACCGGCGCGGCCGTTGGCTCCAAAGCCCTGGCCGAGCGTTCGGGTGCGGGCGCGTCGTCGTCGACGATTCGCTCGGTGATGTCGGAACTCACGCGCGAGGGATTGCTCGAGCAGCCCCACACCTCGGCCGGTCGCATTCCGACCGAGCACGCGCTGCGCCTCTACATCCGCGACCTGTTGGAACTCGAAACGCTGAGCGATCGCGAGCGCGGGCGCATTGCGCGCACGCTCGACGAAGTGCTGTCCGAGCGCGACGAGCCGCTGCTTGGCGCCGCGCGGCTGCTCTCCTCGCTCTCGGACCAGGCCGGCGTGCTTCTCACCCAGGGGATCGAGCAGGTTTGTCTCAAGCGCATCGAGCTGGTGCGCGTGGGCGCCCACCGGGTGCTGGTGATCCTGATCTCCGTGCACGAGACGATCTACGAGCGGCTGCTGCATGTGAAGGAAGACATTTCCAGCGACGAGCTGCAGCGCTACACGAATTTTCTCAATCGCTTCGCCGACGGCTCGCCGCTGGGGGAACTTCGCGCGCGGCTCGAAAACGAGCGCGTGCGCATGGGCCGCATGGCGGGCCTGCTTGTCGAACGGGCGGTGCAACTGGCCACCCGCGCGATGGAGGGGCTGCCCGCCGCGGGCGAACTTCACGTCGAGGGACAGGCGCGCATTGTCGAGCACGAGGACCTGCTGGGCAATGCGCGCATGCTGCGCGACCTGCTGGAGATTCTCGACGACGGGCGCACCATTTCCGACCTGCTCGCGCGCGTCGCGCGCGGCGAAGGGGTGCAGGTGCTGCTGGGCGCCGATGCGGGGCTGGAGAGCGTTCCTCTGAGCCTGGTGGCCGCGCCCTGCCGCGCTCTGGATCAGCAGCTCGTGGGCACGCTGGGCGTGCTCGGCCCGACACGGATGAATTACTCGCGGGTGATCCCGCTTGTTTCGTGCCTGGCGGCACTTGCGGGGCAGCGTTTTGCCCCGGCATCATCGAATTTCGCAACGAATCAGGAAGAGAACTGAGCCATGGCGGCGGATGAACCAAAAGACATTGCAGCGGCACTCTTTGCCGAGGCCCTGGAGAGCCAGGAAAAGCGCAAGCGCGGCGAGGCCGGTGAGGACATCGACATCGACGTAAGCGTCGAAGGTGATGCCGCCGACAGCGAAGCCGGCGGTGTGGATATCGACATCGACGTCGGCGGTGACGCGCCCGAGGGCGAACTGGCGCAGCAGGGTGGCGGAATCACGGCCGAGCAGGTCGTGGCCATGACCGAGCTGCAGGACGAACTCGACCGCGTGCGCGACCAGCTCGAACGGGTCGAGGCCGCCCGACGCGACAACCACGACAAGTTCATGCGTACACTTGCGGAGCTCGAAAACTTCCGCAAGCGCGCGGCCAAGGAGCGGCAGGAAATCGTTCGTTACGGGCATGAGAATCTCGCCCGCGAGCTGCTCGGTGTGATCGACAACTTCGAGCGCGCCATGATGGCCGCGCCGGCGAGCGAGGGGCTCGATCCGCAGGTGAAGTCCTTCGTCGACGGCGTGCGGATGACGCACGTGCAGCTTCTGCAGACGCTCGGAAAGTTCGAAGTGAAGCCCTTCGATTCGAAGGGCATGAAGTTCGACCCGGCCCGCCACCAGGCGATGAGCCGGGTTCCGGCGCCCGACGTGGCGCCCGATACCGTCGTGGAAGAAATGCAGAAGGGCTACACCCTCCACGAGCGGTTGCTGCGCCCGGCCATGGTGGCGGTCGCCACCGGGGCGGACGAGGCGGCGGCGCCTGCCGCTGCTGCTCCGGAGGCCGCACCGGCAGCGCCGGAAACGCCCGAGGGTTCGGGAGAAGATGTGAATTGAATTGGTTTGTCGCCGTGGGGACGGGGCGGACTGTGTGACGATTTGGGAGAGAGCGCCCGGCGCAAAGGGAATCGGGGAACAGGGAGCAAAGGTTTAGTATGGGCAAGGTAATCGGCATCGACTTGGGAACGACGAACTCCTGCGTGGCCATTCTGGAAGGCCAGGATCCCGTCGTGATTGCCAATGCAGAGGGCTCACGCACAACGCCCTCCATGGTCGGCTTCACCGACAGCGGAGAGCGTCTGGTCGGCCAGATTGCCAAGCGCCAGGCCGTAACCAATCCCGAGCACACGCTCTACGCCATCAAGCGCCTGATCGGTCGCCGCTTCGAGGACGAGGAAGTCACTCGCGCGACCGAAACCTCGCCCTTTGAAATCGTGGCCGCCCAGAACGGTGACGCCTGGGTGAAGGCCCGCGACAAGGAATACAGCCCGGCCGAGATCTCGGCCATCGTGCTCCAGAAAATGAAATTCACCGCGCAGGATTACCTCGGCGAGGAAATTTCCGACGCGATCGTGACGGTGCCGGCCTACTTCAACGATTCGCAGCGCCAGGCGACCAAGGACGCTGGCAAGATCGCCGGACTCAACGTCCTGCGCATCATCAACGAGCCCACGGCTGCGGCGCTGGCCTACGGCCTCGCCCAGCAGAAGGGCGGCGACCACAGCTCGAAGAAAGTCATCGTGTTCGACCTTGGTGGCGGCACGTTCGACGTTTCGATCCTCGAACTCAACGATGGCGTGTTCGAAGTGAAGTCGACCAACGGCGATACCTACCTGGGCGGCGAGGATTTCGATCAGCGGATCGTCGATCATCTGCTCGCCGAGTTCGAGGCCGAGCAGGGCGTCGACCTGCGCAAGGACAAGATGGCCCTGCAGCGCATCAAGGAAGCGGCGGAGAAAGCCAAGCACGAGCTCTCCAACGCGACCGAGGCCATCATCAACCTGCCCTTCATCACCGCCGATGCGACCGGGCCCAAGCACATGGACCTCACGCTCGACCGCGCGAAGCTCGAAGAACTCGTCGAGCCGCTCATCGACCGCCTGACCATCCCCTGCCAGCTCGCCCTCAAGGACGCCGAGCTGACGAAGGACGACATCGACGACGTCATCCTGGTCGGCGGCATGACGCGCATGCCGCGCGTGCAGGCGAAGGTGAAGGAAATCTTCGGCAAGGAACCCAACCGCAACGTCAATCCCGACGAAGTGGTGGCCATGGGCGCTGCCATCCAGGGCGGCGTGCTGAGTGGCGACTTCAAGGACGTGCTGCTGCTCGACGTGACCCCGCTCTCGCTGGGCGTGGAGACCGCCGGCGGCGCGTTCACGCCGATCATTCCGCGCAACACGACCGTGCCCACGCGCGCCAGTGAGGTGTTCACCACCTCGCAGGACAACCAGCCCTTCGTGAATATTCACGTGCTTCAGGGTGAGCGCCCCCTGGCCGAGGAGAACAAGACCCTGGCCAACTTCGAGCTGGTCGGCATTCCGCCGGCGCCGCGCGGTGTTCCCCAGATCGAGGTGACCTTCGCCCTCGACGCCAACGGAATCGTGGAAGTCTCGGCCAAGGACCTTGGAACCGGCAAGGAACAGTCCATTCGCATCACCGCTTCCTCGGGCCTGACCGAAGAAGAAGTGCAGCGCATGGTCGAGGATGCCGAAAAATACGCATCGAACGACGAAGACCGGCGCAAGCTCATCGACCTGCGCAACACCGCCGACGGGCTGATCTATTCGACCGAACGAACCATTGCCGATACCGGCGATACGCTCTCGGATGAAGATGCCGAACACGTCAAGGAAGTCCTTGCCGTGCTCAAGGAAGCCCGCAACGGCGAGGACATCCTCGGCCTCGAAGCGGCCATTGATAAACTGCAGGAAGTGACACACAGGCTGGCCGAGGCGATCTACGCCGAGGCCGCCCGCGACGCGTCCTCCGAGTAAGGCGCGGCGCGCGGGCAGCAAATTCGCAATGTTAGAGAGAAACGCCGCCCCGGCCGGACGAACCGGGGCGAGCGCGCACCCATGAAACCATGAGCAAACGAGACTTTTACGAAATCCTGGGTGTCGATCGCGGGGCGAGTGCCGACGAAATCAAGAAGGCCTACCGCAAACTCGCCCTTGAGTATCACCCGGACCGCAACCCCGACGACAAGGACGCCGAAGAGAAGTTCAAGGAACTTCAGGCGGCCTATGACATCCTTTCCGACGAACAGAAACGTGCGGCCTACAACCAGTTCGGCCACGCCGCCTTTGAAGCCGGCGGCATGGGCGGAGGCGGAGGCGGCGCGGGCTTCGGCGGCTTCGATCCCAACGGTTCCCCCTTCGGTGACTTCTTCGGCGATATTTTCGGCGACATGTTCGGCGGCGGGGGCCGCGGTCGTCAGCGCACGCGTCGCACCCGCGGCACGGACCTGCGCTACAACCTGGCGCTGGATTTCGAGGAAGCCGCCTTCGGCAAGAGCGTCGAGTTGGACATTCCGCGCAACATCGCCTGCAAGACCTGCGATGGGAGCGGCGCGAAGGCCGGCACTTCCCCCGAGACCTGCGGCACGTGCCGGGGTTCCGGGCAGGTTCGCTATCAGCAGGGCTTCCTGAGTGTCGCGCGCACCTGCCCCCAGTGCGGCGGGCATGGCCAGACGATCAAGGAAAAGTGCGACGACTGCCACGGGCGCGGCCGCGTGGAAGAACACGCCAAGGTGGAGGTGAACATCCCCGCCGGCGTGGACGACGGCATGCAGCTTCGCGTGGGCGGCAAGGGTGACACCGGCGGCCACGGCGGCCCTCCGGGGGATCTCTACGTGGTGATCCACGTGCGAGAGCACCCCACCTTCCATCGCGACGGTGACGACGTGCGCTCCGAAGTGCTGATCGGTTTTGCCGATGCGGCGCTCGGAACCGAGATCGAGGTCGAGACCCTCGACGGCAAGAGCGTGCTCAAGGTGCCGGCCGGAACGCAGCCGGGCAACGTGCTCCGCCTTCGCGGCAAGGGCGTTCCGCATCTGAACGGTCGCGGTCGGGGCGATCACCTCGTCCACATCGACATCCGCGTGCCAAAGAAACTCAACAAGCGCGAGAAAGAACTGCTCGAAGAACTGCGCAAGATCGAAGAAAAGAACGGCAAGAATTCGCACGGCTCCAAATCCGAGAGCAGCGCGCGCGGCAGCTTCTTTGGCCGCATGGGCCTGTAGACAAAGCCGCGCGGCGAGGAACCCATGAGCTATCCCAACCTGCAGGTGGAGATCGCCGAGAACGGCGTCGCCACCGTGATGATCGACCGTCCCGATGTGCGCAATGCGGTCAATACGCAGACGCTGGTTTCGCTGACGCAGGCCTTTGCCGATCTCTCGGCGAACGAGTCGGTGCGCGCCATCGTGCTGCGCGGCGCGGGGGACAAGGCCTTTTGCGCCGGCGCCGATCTCAAGGAATGGCAGGGGCGCGAGGGAGCCTCGGAATACCGCGCGCACTTCGAAGCAGTCGCGCGCAGCGTCGAGGCGATTACCCGTTGCCCCAAGCCCGTCGTCGCGGCGGTGGACGGCTTTGCGCTGGCGGGCGGCTGCGGGCTGGCCGTGGCCTGCGATGTGACGCTGGCATCGCGGCGCAGCAGCTTCGGCCTGCCGGAGATTCGCATCGGCCTGCTGCCGGCCATCGTCATGGCGCCGATCTTTCGCGCCATCGGGCGCAAGAAGGGCGTCGAGATGGTGCTGCGCGGCAACCGGATCAAGGCGCAGGAAGCCGAGGCCTGCGGGCTGATCACGCGCTGCGTGGACGATGAAAAGATTCACGAAGAGGCGCAGGCACTGGCCGCAGAGCTGGCCTCGTTCAGCCCCTTCGCCATGAAGCTGGGCAAGGAAGCCATCGCCACTCTGGGCGACATGGAGTTCTACGCCTCGCTCAATTACCTGCGCGAGGTCATTGCCCTGACCTCCCTGAGCGAGGACGCCGCCGAAGGAGTCGCTG
>JAGRBM010000006.1 GCA_020434085.1 Chrysiogenia bacterium
CAGGCCGATGGGTTTGCCGACGGTCGGCGTCTTGGTCCCGCTGCGCACTTCGCCAAAAGGTTTGCCGTCCACGATCACCGGGTAGCCGTGACGGGCAATTCCTTTGCCCGTGAGCTCGAAGCCCACGAGCTTCCGGCTGACGCCTTCTTCTTTCTGCTTGGCCAGCACTGCTTTACCCGGACACTCGGCGGTCTTTCCAAGCTTCACCGCAAAGCCCAGTCCCGCTTCGAGCGGCGAGGTGTCCTCATCGATGTCGTTTCCATGCAGGGGGAGCTTGGCCTCCAGCCGCAGGGTGTCGCGCGCGCCAAGGCCTGCGGGCTCGACCGCGTCATGGTTGAGCAGCTCGTCCCAGAACAGACGGGCATGATCGGCGGGGATGAAGATTTCAAAGCCGTCCTCGCCTGTGTAGCCCGAACGCGCGATATAAATGCGCGCGCCCTCGTGTTCGGCGGTGATGAACTTCATGAATTTGAGATCGGCGACACGTTTTTCCCAGCCGGCTCCGGCGAAGCTCTGCGTGAGCGCGCGCTCGGCCTCGGGGCCCTGCAGGGCGATCTGCGCCCAGTCGTTGGAAGTGAAACGGAATTCCACGCCGGGGAACCCGGCGATGCGTTCCTTGATCCAGTCGAAGTCCTTGAACTGGTTGCCCGCGTTGACGCAAAGCAGGTAGTGCTCGTGGGGTTCGACGCAGTAGGTGATGACATCGTCGACGATGCCGCCGCGCTCGTTGGTAAGCAGCGCATATTGGGCGTCGCCCGCCTCCAGCACGGAGATGTCGTTGGTCAATAGCGACTGGAGCGCGGCCAGCGCGCCGCTGCCGCTGAACTCGATCTCTCCCATGTGCGAGACGTCGAAGAGTCCGGCGCGCTCGCGCACGGCGGCGTGTTCGGCGGCGATGCCCGCGTATTGCACCGGCATTTCCCAGCCCGAGAACGGAACCATCTTCGCGCCCGCATCGAGGTGGGCCTGATAAAGCGGCGTGCGCCGGAGTTCTTCGCTCATGGGTGGTTGCCTTTCGATGGGAAAATCGAGTCGGACGCAATCCTAGTTGCTCGTCGCGCCGGGGGAAACGGGATCGACTCCGCGCAGCAATCCGCCTTCGGCGGCCGCCGCGATGGCCTCTCGCTGGGCCTGCGCCGCGAGCCCCGCCATGGCCGTCCCGGGGCTCTCGCGCCAGCCACCCGCCAGCAGGAAGAGCGTGTCGGCCCAGACGCTGGTGCGCAGGAGTTTCGTGTGGTTGAGCGGCGGGGTGCGCGCGCCGTCCTTGCGCACCATCACCGTCGTGCTCACCACGCCGACCTCCATGCGATGGGGGAAAATTCCCGCAGTCGGCCAGAAGGGATAGTACGTCCAGGAGTGCGCCACGAGGCAGCGCAGTCGCACAAAAGCGTGCAGGCCGGCTTTCGCCTTCGGATCGGCGGAAACACTGGAAAAATAGCCGGAGCCTTCGTAAGCCGCGCGAGCTGCCTGCTCGACCTGCTCGTTGCCGAACATGCAGGAGTGATCGCCGCCGGTAAGCTTTCCGGCACTGGCTGCGTCGAAGAAATCATCGTCCGGCATGACGCGCTCGATCCCGTCGACGGCCAGGCTGAGACTCAGGCTCGGGCGCGCCGCGTCCCCGGCTGGCGGCGCCAGGGAAACGGCGTCGGGCCGAGCCGCGATGCACGCAGACATTGCCAGTGTGGCAATTACCATCGCCGGCAAAATCCTGAGCGACGTGCGCGTGCAATTTTTCAAAATTTCGCGTTTCATTTTCAACCAATCTCCCTGGCATCGTCCCGGGGCAGATTCAGCTCGCGGCCCACCAGACGGTAGGCGGCCTCGATGCCTACCGCCAGCCCAAGCAGCGCAGCGAGCGCCCAGAGTCGATCGGGCTTGCTCTGCAACGTATGCCATACGAGGGCCCCCAGGGCACTCAGGCAGGCCGCCGTTCCCAGAATGGAGACCCAGCAACGGCTGCCGGTCTCACGGTGGAGTCGCACGTTGGCGGCGTTGACCGCCGCAAAGATGAGAAGGAAACCCGCACTGCCCATCGTGGAAATGCTCTCAAGATGGCCGATATTGGCCAATAGCACCGAGAGAGTCGCGGTAATCAGCAGGCCCTCAATGTGCTTGTTCCACACCTTTTTCTCCAAAAACTCGGGCAGCTCACCTTCCTTGGCAATGGTGTAACTCAGCCGCACCGAACCATAGAGCGTGGCGTTGATCGCCGAGAAGGTCGACAGCAATGCCGCCACGGAGATGATGACGAAGCCTGCGTGCCCGAAAAATGGTTCTGCCGCCACGGCCAGCGCGTAGTCCTTGGCCTTCACGATCTTTGCAACAGGCAGTGAACCCACTGCGACTATCGCAATCAGCACATAAAGCACCAGTACGAACCCAACCGATGAATAGAACGCGCGCGGCAATGTTTTGGCCGGATTACGGAGATCCTCGGCCGAATTGGCGATCAGCTCGAATCCTTCATAGGCAACGAAAATCATCATGCCGCCGGCCACCAAACTGGTGGCCGGGGCCCAGGCTGCTGGCTCCAGAGACGCCGCGCTCACACCGAAAAGTCCGGCCGCGACAAACAGCAGGAGAATGGCCACCTTGATCGCGACGATGTAGGTTTCGGTGCGCCCGATGATTCCCGCGTTCAGGGTATTGATCACCGCGGGCACCAGAATGCCGGCGGTGATCAGGATGTGCCGGGTTTCCTCGTACCGGTCAGGCGCAACAAATGTCGCCCCGTAGCTGCCGAAGGCATAGGCATAGAGCGCCAGCATGACGATGTAACTGAGCCAGAGCAGAATATTGAGCGTGCCGGTAAACAGATCGACGCCGAATGCGCGATCCAGAAAAATGATCGTTCCACCCTGACTTCTGAAACGCACCGAGAGCTTGGCGTAGGAATAGGAAGTCAGCAGCGCGACACCACCGGCAATGGCGAAGGCAATTGGAGTGCCTCCATGCGCCAGCTGCACAGCAAGTCCAAGGACGGCAAAGATTCCGCCACCGACCATGCCGCCGACGCCGATTGACACGGCGCCCCAATATCCGATTTTATTTTGACCGGAATGGTCCATCTCAGCAGGCTCAACGAGCACCGCCAACGACGCCCTAGTCCGTCACGATCGCATCGGCCTCGATTTCGACAACAAATGCCGCATCGATGAGCGCCTTGATCTCGACGAGCGTGGTGGCCGGGCGCGTGATGCGAAAGTGTTCACTGTGGGCGCGGGCGACCTCTTCCCATTTCGAGGCGTCAATCATGTAAATGCGGGTACGCACAACGTCGTCCATACAGGCGCCGGCTTCGCGTAGCGCTCGCTCGATCTTGGCGAGCGCCAGGCGCGCCTGCTCGTATTCGCCCTTTCCGGGCTTGCCGTCGGCGTCGGCGCCGGTCGTTCCCGACACGGAGATGAAGGGGCCCACGCGCACCGCGCGCGAGTAACCGAGCTTGGGTTCCCACACGCTGCCGGTGGAAATTTTACGTCGTTCCATGAGTCGTCTCGTTCCTTGGGAAAAACTCAGCGGGCGCCCGAGAGCTGCTCGGCCGCCTGCAGGGTGTTCTTGAGCAGGAAGGCGATGGTCATCGGGCCCACGCCGCCGGGAACCGGCGTGATGTGGGCGGCCCGCCCACTGGCAGCTTCGAAGCCCACGTCGCCGCAGAGCTTGCCATTTTCTTTGCGGTTCATGCCCACGTCGATGACCGTGGCGCCGGGCTTGATCCACTCACCTTCGATGAACTCGGGGCGCCCGACTGCCGCAATCACGATATCTGCCCGGCCGATCACATGAGGCAGCTCTTCGGTGCGTGAATGGCAGATGGTCACCGTACAGTTACGTTCGAGCAGCATGACCGCGACGGGCTTGCCCACGATGTTCGAGCGCCCCACCACGACGGCCTCGGCACCTTCGAGCCTGGTGTTCGTGTGATCGATGAGCTCCATGCAGCCAGACGGCGTGCAGGGACGAAGGCCGGGCAGCCCCGAAAGAAGCCGGCCCATGTTCACCGGATGGAAACCGTCCACGTCCTTGTCGGGATGGATGGCCTCGATCACCTGGTCGGGATCAAATTGCTTGGGAAGCGGAAGCTGCACGAGAATACCATGCACGTTCTCGTCGGCGTTGAGCTCGGCAATCTTGTCGAAGACCACTTTGGGATCGACATCTTCGTCGTAATCGAACTGCCAGGAATTGAGGCCGCACTCACCGGCCGCCTTGCCCTTGCTGCGCACATAGACCTGGCTGGCCGGGTCAGTCCCGACGAGAATCACCGCGAGACCCGGCGTCACGCCCTTGCTTGCCTGCAGGGCCTTGACCCCCTCGGCCACCTTGGCGCGCACTTCTGCGGCGATCTTCTTTCCGTCGATTGTGTCGGTGTGTCCCATCGCTTCCCCCTGATTTCCCGAAGAACTCGCCCTTAGGAATCGAGAAAATCATTCACGGTGTAGACGGCTTTTGCGCCGCCCTCGGCGCCGATCTTTTTCAGCGTGGCCTCGATATTGGCCATGCCGTCCTCTTCCTTGCGATCGATGAGCACCAGAGCGCCGACCACCTTGAGTCCGCATTCGGTGGCGCGCTCAATGGCTTTGACGGTGCTGCCGCCGGTGGTGCACACGTCGTCGAGAATCACGACGCGCGCCCCTTCGGCAAGTTCGCCCTCAACCCACTTGCGCGTGCCGTGCCCCTTGGCTTCCTTGCGGATGACGAAGGAATCGAGCGCCTCACCGTTGGCACTGGCATGGCTGGCGAGCGCCATTGCCAGCGCGTCGGCGCCCAGCGTAAGCCCACCGACGGCGGTGGCTTCGGGAAGGGTCTTGAAGACTTCGAGCAGCACCGGGCCCATCAGATTGAGACCGCGGCCGCTCAGCGTGACGGCTTTGCAGTTGAAGTAGAACGGGCTCTGCTTGCCACTGGCCAGCGTAAAGGGCGCGTCGGGACTGTAACGATAGGAGCGCTCCTTGAGCAGCGCCTTGAGCTCTTCTCTGGGACTGGCGGACATTGGGTTCTCCGAATTTCCTGGTAGCAGATCCCCTTGCGGGAGCCGGTGAGACTAGCCGCCCGGGCCCAAAAAGCGAAAGGGCGCGCCGGGCCGCCCAAGCGGCCGGGCGCACCCCGAATTTCGCTCAGATGCGCGCTCTCAGGACTCTTCCTCATCGGTGACCGCAAACTCCGGCCAGCGCTCTTCTGGCCAGGGCGGGATGGTGATCTCCGGCGGCTTGCTCGGATTGCCGATGGGCCAGCGATCGCCCCAGAGGCTGCCGCCGCCGTCGACCTTGATGGTCTCGCCTGTGATGAAGTCACCGGCCGGCGAGAGCAGCATGGCCACCACCTGGGCGATTTGCTCCGAGGTGCCCAGCCGCTTGAGGGGGATGGCCTGCCAGGCGGCATCGACGGTGCCCGGCGGGTAGTTGTTCATGCCCGTCGAAAGGATGGTTCCGGGCGCCACGCAGTTGATGAGGATGTTGCTGCTGGCCCATTCCACGGCCAGCGACATGCTCATGTTCACCACGCCTGCACGGGCCGCGCCGGTGTGGACCATCGTGGGAAATCCGCGCCACATGTCGGCAACGATGCTGACGATGCGCCCGCCCCGCCGGAGCATGGATTTCTGGGCGACCGCCTGGGTCATGTTCCAGGTGCCGTTGAGATTGGTGTCGATGACGGCCTTCCAGCCCTTGTCACGAATCGCAGAGGCCGGCGCGGGGAACTGGCCCCCGCCGTTGTTCACCAGAATGTCCACCTGGCCCCATTTGGCGATCACGTCATCGACGAGCTTGTCGCAGTCTTCGCGCTCGCGGATGTTGCAGGTGAAGGGTTCGACTTCGGCATTGTGATCGCGGGAGAGCCCCTTGGCCGCCGGGATAAGCCGATTCATCTTGCGCGAAGCGATGGCTACCTTCGCGCCGCCGTAAGCGAGCTCTTCGGCAATGGCGCAGCCGATGCCGGTGCCGCCGCCGGTAACGATGGCGACCTTGTCCTTGAACAGGCCGGGTTTGTAGATGGGTTCAAATGCCATGGATCACCTCTCGCGCGAAAGCTTAGCTGACAGCGCCGGCTTTCTTGAGGGCTTCGATTTCGTCCTCGGTAAGCCCGCTCTCCTTCAAGAAGTCGGCGGTGTCGGCGCCCTGCCTGGGGCCGGGCGTATCGGCGCCGTGAACGACCTTGCCGTCGAAGACAAAGGGCATGCGCGGCACGCGCACGCTCTTGTCGTCCTTTACCGTGATCTCGGCCCAGAGATCACGCTCGATGAAATGGGGCTCTTCGAGGACTTCGTCCAGAAGCAGCACCGGCTCGACGCAGCAGTCCACGTCCTTGAGCAGCGCGCGCCATTCTTCGAAAGTCTTCGAGGCGAAGAGCTCTTTCATCTGCTCGTAATATTTCTGCCCGTCCTTGGCATCGGTAAATGCCGCGCCCATGAGGTCGGGGCGCTCGACTGCCTTGATAAAGGCCGACCAGAACTTGGGCTCGAGCGCGCCCATGCTCATGTGGCGCCCGTCGCTGGTCTCATAGACGGTGTAGGCGCAAATTTTTCCGGCCAGCAGCATCTCACCCGTCCGCGGCGCGGGGGTGTCCGCCTTGGCCATGCGCTCGCACGCAAAATTTGCCAGGTGGGGCCCCAGAATCGCGAAAGCGCCATCGGTCATGGAAGTGTCGATAAAGGCGCCCTCACCGGACGTCTGCGCCTGATGGAGCGCCGCGAGGATGCCCACTGCGCCAAAGAGCGCGCCGGCTGCCACGTCAGCGACCTGCACGCCCGAGAGCGAGGGGCGGCGGTCACGCTCACCCGAGACACCCAGCACGCCGGCATAGGAGAGATAGTTGTTGTCGTGGCCGGCGGCGTCTTTTAACGGGCCGCTCCAGCCGTAGCCGCTGATGCAGCAATAGATGAGCTTCTTGTTTTCTTTTTTGAGCGTCTCGTATCCCACGCCCAGCTTGTCCATCACCCCGGGGCGGAAGGACTCCACCAGAATGTCGGCCTCGCGCACCAGGC
>JAGRBM010000007.1 GCA_020434085.1 Chrysiogenia bacterium
GTGCCGGCCACCGGCGTCCTGACCGTCGCCCCGGTCGCGACCACGAGTTACGCACTCTATTGCTCCGACAGCGAAGAAGCCGACTTTGCGCAGACCCTGGTACTGGTGCTGCCGAGCGCCGCGCCCTGGACCGAAGAGTCGCCGATGGCGAGCCCCGGCGCGCGAAGCGGCCACGCGATGGCCTTCGACGGCGAGAAGATCATTCTCTTCGGCGGTGACGACGGCGCGCTGCAAAACGACACCTGGAGCTGGGACGGTGCCACCTGGGTGAGCGAATCCCCAATGACCAGCCCTCCTGCACGCGCCGGCCACGCCATGGCGCGCACGAGCGGCGGGGTGCTCCTATTCGGCGGCGAGGACGGTTCGGGTCCACGAAACGATACCTGGCTCTGGGACGGCGATGACTGGACGCAGCTCTCCCCGGCGAACGTGCCGCCGGCCCGCGCCGCACATGCGATGGCCCGGGACGGGGGAAGCATCGTGCTCTTTGGCGGAGAGGGAAGCGGCGGCCTGCTCGGCGATACCTGGCGCTGGGACGGCAACAACTGGAACGCGCTGCCGGGCCCCTCGCCCAGCGCGCGCGCCGACGCGCAGCTCTCCTACGACGTCCAGTCAGGCGACTTGCAGCTTCTGGGCGGGCGCACCGCAAGCGCAGTGCTTGGCGACCGCTGGACGCTCACGCCGCTGGGCTGGCGGCTCTCCTCGATCGTGCCGACCATCCGGCTTGCCGATGCCGCCGTGGCCAGCGACGGCATTCAGGTGCTGCTCGTGGGCGGCGATTATGGCCAGGGCCTCAGCGACGCCACCTTGCTCGGCGCGTCGGGCACCTACCGCGCCATCCCCGACACCATCGCCGCACCCGGCGCGCGCCAGGGCGCGGCCGCTGCCTATGATTCCGTGCTCGACGAGCTCGTCCTCTTCGGCGGCGACAGCGGCACCGCCGATCTGGGTGACACCTGGACCTGGGTCCCCTGATTTTTTTTCAAACAGCGAAGCCCAAAAACGGGCCCCATTCGGGGCCCTTTTTTTTTGTGACAATGTGCGGGTCATCTCGGTCCATCTTGGGTCATTACAGGTCAAAGCGGGTCATCTTGGGTCACGGGCGGTTGCGCGGCAAAGAGAAAGCCTCACAATAAAGTGAGGCGCCCACCGCCCCTGCTCCCCCCTCGGGGGAGCTGTTACCGAAGGTGACTGAGGGGGTGGTCGAGGCTGCACGCCGCAGCGCTGATCGCCGTCTGCACGACCCCCTCAGTCCGGCGTTGCCGGACAGCTCCCCCGGAGGGGGAGCAGGGAAGGAACGATTTTACGCACATGGACACCCGCCAACTCGCCCGCAACCTCCTCGAAGAATTCGCGACAACGCGCGGCCCGCTGATGCGCAATCCCGCGTGGGCGGTGATGCGCGCGGTGGCGCTGGCCATGGTGGCGCAGATCTCCCGCGGCTCGCGAAGCGCGAACCTTCGCGTCCTGGCCGCCACGACGCTGGGCGTTCACACGAGAGCGGCGCGCGCCAAGCGCGGGGCCAGCAAGAAAGAGTGGGCGACCGCCAGCGCGCTATTTGCCGACGTGGTGCGGCTGGCGGTGTCGCAGGCGGATGAGCAGACAAAGCGCGAAGCGCTGGTGGAACTGCTCGGTCGCCACGAGCGCAATGATGAGACCGATGCATTCGATCACTACCTGAACTGGCTTCCGACGGCGAGCATCTTCCTGGCGTTGCTCGAGAGCCCCGCGCCGCTGCAACTCCAGGCTGCCCGGTGGATTCTCTCGCGGAGCCGGGCGCTGGCCGAGAGAGTTGGCTACGGAAAAACAACCATCCCTGCTCCCCCTGCGGGGGAGCTGTCCCCGAAGGGGACTGAGGGGGTGCCGGGAGCTGCGCAAAAGAAATCCGATCGCCCTGCCGCGACCCCCTCAGCCGCCTTCGGCGGCAGCTCCCCCGGAGGGGGAGCAGGGATGGAGCTGCGCTCACGGCCGCCGCCGTGATGCGCATCTTCACCGGCAGAAAAAAATATTTGGAAACTGTAAACGAGATTGGAGAAGCAAAAACGAAGCAGAGCGACAAGCCGCCAGAACCCGCCGGGGCCCGGGTTGACTTGCACGCGCGAGGGCGTACCTTTTCGCTCACACGATGGAGGACGCAGCTCATGCGCAAGTGGCTTTCGGGACTTTTGGTGTTGGCGATGCTGGCCGGGTTCTCCGGCTGCAGTTCCTGTGATCGCGACAAGAAGCCGTCCGAGGGCGCGGCAAAGAGTGAGGCGACGCCGGCCGAGCCGGAGGTCGTGGCGGCGCCGGATTTCGGCGGCTCGCACGTGCTCGAAGGGCACACCGACCGCATCACCTGCATCGCGCTCTCGCCCGATGGAAAGCTGCTGGCTTCGGCGTCCTGGGACAAGACGATCCGCATCTGGGACGTCGCAAAGGCGGAACTCGTGACCGAGCTGACCGGCCATGAGGACAAGGTGGAATCGGTGGCGTGGTCGAGTGATGGCAAGTGGCTGGCCAGCGGGAGCTGGGACCAGAGCGTGCGGCTCTGGGATACCTCCGACTGGCAACAGATCGCGACCTTCTCGGGGCCTCCGGGGCGGGGACTCATTGTCGCCTTCGCGCCGACGGGCTCGCTGATGGCCTATGGCGGGCGCAACGGGAAACTCTTCCTCTATGACGCGGCGACGCGCGAGGAACTCAAGGTCTTCGACGCCCATGCCGGGCCGATCACTGGCATCGCCTTCTCGCCCAAGGGCCGCATCCTCGCCAGCTCGGGTGAGGACAAGACGATTCAGCTCTTCGATCTGCAGAAGCTCGAGAAGGAAGGCACCATCGGCGCCAAGGACGGGCACAGCCAGTGGCTCAGCTCGGTGAGTTTCTCGCCCGACGGGCGCTACGTGGTGAGCGGCAGCGGCGATTCGACGGCAAAGATCTGGGACGTGGCGACCGGCGAGGAAGTGCGCACCCTTGAAGGGCACAAGGGCTGGGTCTTCTCCTCGGCCTTTACGCCCGACGGCCAGCTCATTGCCACCGGGGCCAACGACAATGAAGTGATCGTGTGGGACTTCAATACGGGCAAGGAAGTTGCCCGCCGCTCCCAGCACAAGGACTGGGTCTTCGACGTGGCCTTCTCGCCCGACGGCAACACGCTCTACAGCGCGGGCAAGGACAACGTGATTCGGTACTAGGGAAGCAGCACGCCGTCGACTTCGGCTTCGTGGGCGAGCACGTTCGTCAGCGTGAGCGTGTAGTCGAGCCCGACATTGGCCGTGTCGTCGGCGGCGGTGCAGTCGACTCCGCCCAGGGTGATGGTGCCGCTGGTCTGGTAGAGCTCGTTGGGCGCCGGGCGCGCGAGCGGAATGCCGGTGTCGGTAAAAGTCAGAGTGGCGGTGATCGTGGCCGGCGTCATGTAGGTCGCGGTGTTCGTGAGAACCGGAATGCCGTTCGTTAAGGTGCCGGTGAAATCGCCCGACGTAATCGCCGCGGTACCGGACATGCCCAGATTCGCATCGTCGACAACGGGCGGACCCACTTCGACAAAACCCGCTTCGCCCGCGATCTCCAGAATCATGGCCGTGCCGTTCCCGTAGGCGATGAGCAGGAAACGCTCGTTCGCGTCGTCGAGGCGAATGGCGTTGCCGGTGACGTCCTGTTCGGGCGCGGGATCGGAGAGGATGGCGCCCAGGTTGTAGAGGCCCTCGCAGAAGGAGGGGTCATAGATGCCGTCGGGACCGCTCGCGGCGTCGGAATCCAGGCTCACCGAGCCGGCGAAGAAATCGCGCCCCTCGCCCGCGCAGGAGGCGGCGGCGACAAGGACGGTGATGATCAGGAGCTTGCGCAGCGCTTTCATGGCAGTTCGTGTAGCACGCCCCCGCGGCGCCTGCCACTGGCGGCCCCTAGCCCATGACCAGCGGGCCGAAGCGCCGCCAGAGCAGAACCGAGCAGGCCAGCACCACGCAGCCAAAGAGGATCCAGCGCAGGGTGTCGGCCTTTGCATCGAGCGCAAAGCGCACCCCAAGGCGCGAGCCCACGATGGTGGCAACGGCCAGCACCGCGCCGGGCACCCACAGCACCTTGCCCGCCAGCAGGAAGACCGCCAGCGGGACGATGCCGAACATGCCGGAGATGGCGATCTTGAGCGCGTTGGCCCGCACCAGGTCGTAGCGCAGCACCGCGCCGAGCACGAGCAGCGAGAGATAGCCCACGCCCGCCTGCGCGAAGCCGCCGTAGAGTCCTACGAGGAAGAGGTAGAAGATGGCAACGGGCTTTTCCTGCACTGTCAGGTTGAGCACGGCTTCGGTGGGTGCAATGGCCTTGGGCCGCAGCGCCAGCACGGCGGCCATGGCCAGCATGGCAAAGAGCAGCAGGGGTTCGAGTAGCTTTGGATCGATCCACGTAGCGGTGAGTGAGCCGATGAGCGAGCCGAAGGCCGCCGGCGCCAGGATGCTCACCGCGGCCTTGGAGTCGAACTTGCCCGCGCCGTGGAAACCCATGACCGTGGAGGCCGACTGGGCCAGCACGCTGATGCGGTTGGTGCCGTTGGCGAAATCGGCGGGCATCCCCAGCAGGATGAGCGCCGGCAGGGTGAGCAGCGAGCCGCCGCCCGCGAGCGTATTGATGAAGCCAGATCCCACCCCGGCCGCGACGAGAAGGACGATATTGAGGGGGCTGAGGTCGTACATGGCTGCCTTTTCAGGGGAGTCCCGCCGGTGCGGGGCGCGCCCAGCATGAACCTGTAACGCAGCCCTCGACAAGCGGCCCGCCTGCCTATTAGCATGAAACTGACGGGCCTGTCATTGTTTGGACGGGCACTTTGAAGACGAGGATTCCGACCATGAGCCAGCACCCGAGCAGCACCACCCACGGCCTCCATCACGCGGCCTACACCTGCACCGATTCCGAGAAGACCTGGGACTTCTACGCCAACAAGCTCGGCTTCCCGCTCGTGCGCGTGGAGAACCACCTGCACGGCAAGGGCTGGTTCCGCCACTTCTTCTTCGACATCGGCGGCGGCGAGTGCCTGGCCTTTTTCGAGCTCCACCGCTGCGGCGAGAAGAGCGACGCCAAAACGCAGGTCTCCACCGCGCTGGGACTTCCCTTCTGGGCCAACCACATCTCGTTCACGCTCAAGACCATGGAAGAACTCGAAGCCATGAAGAAACGCTGCGCCGAAAAGGGCGTGCCCCGCGTCATCGAAGCCGACCACGACTGGGGAATCTCGCTTTATATGTGCGACCCCAACGGCATCATGGTGGAGTTCACCGTCACCACCAAACCGGACGAATTCGTCCAGAGCCCCGAAGAGGCGCTTCGCCTGCTGCGCCAGCCCTACGAAGAATTCGCCGATGACGTCCGCAAGGAAGCCAAGGACATCGCGCATATCGCGGTGTGAGTAAGAAACTGTAGCGACAAGTACAGGAAAAAATCGGCGGCAGTGAGCGTGGCACTCGCCACACCGCTGCCGCCGGAGTATTTAGAGACGCATACCGTTGCGGAGCGCGCAGGAGAGCGAGCGATGAGCAAACCCACGATTCACGAATTACTCAAGTCCGGCGGCCCGGTGGTCGGGCCCGGTGTCTATGACTGCATCAGCGCACGGCTGTGCGAGCGTGCGGGGTTTCCGATGGCTTTTCTCTCGGGCTACTGCCTCTCGGCCTCGCTGCTGGGGGAGCCGGACTTCGGGCTGCTCACGCAGACCCAGGTGCTCGAGGCGGCCGACCGGATCGCCAATGCGGTGAACATTCCGCTCATCGTCGACATCGACACCGGTTACGGCAACGCCTTCAACGTGGAGAAGACCGTCGAGGCGCTCCTTCGCATGGGTGCGGCGGGCTGCTTCCTTGAAGACCAGGTCTGGCCCAAGCGCTGCGGCCACATGGAGGGAAAGCGCGTCGTGGATCTCGATGAATACCTGCCCAAGCTGCGCGCCGCCTTGAAGACCCGCGAGGGCACGGGCTTTCACGTCACCGCCCGCACCGATTCGATTGCCGCCATCGGTTTCGATGAAGCCCTGAAGCGCGCGAAGATCTTTGCCGAAGAAGGCGCCGACGCCGTCTTCGTTGAGGCACCGCGCAGCATTGAGGAACTCCACGCCATCCGCGAGACCGTCCCGGCCGAAGTGACCGTCGTC
The DNA here is from genome assembly GCA_020434085.1 of Chrysiogenia bacterium. NCBI lineage: Bacteria > Pseudomonadati > Chrysiogenota > Chrysiogenia > Chrysiogenia bacterium. The sequence continues at coordinate 6,113 of JAGRBM010000007.1, forward strand.
GCCAACATGGTGGAGAACGGCAAGACCCCGCTGCTCAAGACGAGCGAGCTCTACCGCATGGGCTTCGGCCTCATCGCCGCGCCGGTCGCCGTGCTCTTTGCCGGCACGCAGGGAATGGAAGAGCTGCTCAAAACTCTCAAGCGCGACGAGACCACCCACGCCCGGCACGAACACATGTACCGCTTCGACCAGATGGGCGAGCTCGTCGGCCTTCCCGAGCGCTACGAGCGCGAGAAGGCCTGGCTGAAATAGAAGCGTGAAGAGCTTGCACCGCGGCGAACTGATTTGTGCGGCATGATGGGCCCGAGGCCGGCAAGGGTTCTCAACGTGCACGTGTTCGTGCACCTGCACGTGCACGCTGATCCAGCTGGAATCGGCGAAGGCGAGTCTCGGTCGCCAAGACCGCTCCGGCCTGCGAGATCCCTCGGCTGCGCTTCGCTCCGGTCGGGATGACGGGGTTGGGCTGTAATCCTTATATATAGAGGCCCACGGGCGCGTTGAGACTCCCCGCGCGGCCCGTGATAGACTCCCCCCGTGAATCAGCCTTCCCCGCAACCAGAGACAGCCGGCGCGCCCGTCGCAGAAGAGCGTCAGCTCCACTCGCGCGACCTGGCCCGGGAGGTCCTCGACCCCGGCGCCTGCCCGGCGCGGCGCTCACGCGCGGCGCGGGCGGTGGCGGCGCTCATGGGCTGGGGGCTCTTTGTCGGCGTGGGCGTTGTGGGCGGCTCTGGATGGGCCGCGCTGTGGGCCGATGCCGACCTCATCATCATTCCCTTCCTTTGTACATATGTAATCTTCGTTTTCTGGATCTACTCGCCCACCGGATACCGGCTCAGCGAGAACGCCCTGGAAGTGCTCCAGCCCCAGAACCCGGTGACCATTCCGCGCGCGCGCATCGTCGGGAGCGCGGGCTCGGCTGCGCGCGTGGCCGCCTGGGCAAAGGCCGCCGGGGCGCCGTGGCTTGCCGAGCTGCCGCATTCGCAGGAGCCTCCGGTGCCCGGCGCGCGCCTGCTCTGGGTCGATCCCGCGCTGCCAGAGTTTGAAACTGAGCCTGAAAAAGCGCCGCGCGCGCGCCTGTTGGTCCTGCCGATCTGGGGCGTCCCGCTCATCCACGGCGGCTGGGCCGGCCGGTTCTGGTCGCCGGGCAGGGGGCTGGAGTTTCGCTATTGCAGAACACTTTGTCCTCGAATCGGTTTATGGCTCCATGCGTCACAAACCGGTGAGGCATGATCGTTCTGAAATCATTCATTCGCGAAAACCTCAATGAATGCACGCAAGTGTCCCGGATGAGCGCCGCACACTTTGTGTTGCAGCCAAGCTGCACGCTGTCGCCACGCGTCATTAAACTTTTGTAAAGAACATCCAAACGAATCTGAACTTGTCTTGCTAGCGCAGGAAGCAACCCGTATCATGGCGAGCGATTCAAGTTAGGGTTTTGTGCTCAGCAAAGGTTGAGACCCGTCGCGCCGGGGGGCCAGGTGGGAACCTGCCGGCGGGAATATTGTGCGGCTTCGTGGGGAAGCCGTCGCAATCGCTTTGACGACATTGGTACCGAAGTCGAAGCGAATTGGTTACGAGGCACAAGTCTTTGGGGAATGGAAAATCAGGATTGGCCAGTCGGGAACTCGAGAGCTCGACAAGGCAGACGGCGCCCCGCAAGGGGCTATCGGCATTTGTGCGCCGCGCCGCCGATCCTTTTTGCCTTGCAAAAGATTCTGTAATTCCGCACGCCGGTGGTGATTCGGTGTGCATTGAAAAGGTTTAGCAAGTTGAAAGTTCAGCAACAGTTTGGGGAAATGAAGGAGAAAAGGACCATGATGCGCTTTAGCAACCTTCGAAATGCCGTACTGGCATTCATGCTCGCGTTTACCGCGGCATGTAGCACCGGTGGAGACACTGCTCCCGCCGGACCTGGCTCAGAAAACACGACTGGCGATGCCTCCGTTGCAGCATGCTGCACGGTGAATCCCAGCAATGCCCTGGCAGTCGACACGACCACGTTGTCGACCGTCCTGGTGCCCTACAACGCGGGCACCGGCACCGTCAGCTTCGACGGCTCGCTCTCGACGCAGATCGGGACGACCTCCAGTCTGACGGATGTTTCGCGCATCATGATTCTCCTCGATGAGAATCCGAACGCCGGCGTTTCCTACGAATACGTCGTCGCCGACTCCGGTCACATGTTCGATCCGGCCAACACCGATTTGACCAGCGACCCGGACAACAGCGACCTGGCCACCGACAGCTTCACGGTGACGAACTTCGCCACCAACGATGTGCACGCGCTCGCGGCGGCTCCGGCTCCGGCCGGTTCACTCGTCGTGACGGTGACCGACTCGGCCACCGGCGCGCTGCTCATCTACTGCGACTCGGTCAATGCTCCGACCTGGACCTGCGTTGAGTCCGACGGCACGGGCGCTCCGGTCCCGACCCTCGCGGTCGCGGGCGCCAACGCCACGCTGACCTACAACGACGGCAGCGGCGTTGTGACCGCCGGCGACATTGTGACCGCCACCTACCGTGACGGCACCGGTGCGGGCGATGCGCTCGGCAGCTCCGGCAACAATGGTATTTCGATCTCCGGCATCCGCACCTTCCGCGGCGATGTTTCCTCCTCGGGTGATACCGACGGCGGCGGCACGGGCGATGCCAACAACTGCGGCATGCGCCCCGGCGCCGACGTGGACGAGGCGAACCTGACTGCCGGTCTTCCCGGCCTGGACGCCGCGATCCTCCTCGACGACGGCGTGGCCGCCAGTGCAGCGACCCTCGCAGCTGCCACCTGGGGCGTGAATGCCGGCGGCATTCTGGCTCCCTGCTCGGGCATCGTGATTCGCTCGGGCGGCGCCAGCGGCCGTTCGTGGTCGACTGCCAGCCCGATCCCGGTGGGCACCTCCACGACGGCGGCCTTCAAGGTCGTCTTCCTGAA
>JAGRBM010000008.1 GCA_020434085.1 Chrysiogenia bacterium
CTGCGCAGTTGTCGCCGCTATCGGTCGTGTCGTCCCCGTCGAACTCGATGGCTTCGCCGGCGCACATGCCGCCGTTCTGGATCGCGTCCGACCCGTCGTACTGATAGATCGCGTCCAGGTTGACGACGTGGGTCCAGAATTCCTTGCCGAAAATGCCGTCCCCGTCACCGTCGGTGGAAAGCGTCACGGTGCCGTAAAGCTCGTTCACATCCGGGGTGCCCTCCGAAGGCGTCTCGGCATTGAAGTAGTGGGCCGTCCACTGGCCGTTGAGGCGGACCGCGCTCTCGTTCGAGAGCGTGATGCCCGCGGGCGCCGGCTGGTCGAGCAGGTTGCCCTCGATCAGGCAGTTGGCAAAAATCACCGTGCGGGTGGTCTCGTAGTCGGCTCCGGGCACCCGGCCCATGTCGTCATAGGTCGTGGTGACAACGAAGGTCTCGATGATGGCGCCTCCGGCTCCATTGCCCGCGGCCGAGCCGCCGGTGCCGGTGCTGTTGCAGTAGGTCGTGCGCGTCACGTTGAAGGTGAGCTCGGTCTCTTCGGTCAGGGCTTCGGTCACATCGGCAAAGCGATCGGTCGCCTCCAGGTCATCGTTGTCGAGTTCGCTTCCGGGTCCAACCAGAAGCTGCACCAGATTCCGGAGGGCGTCGGCATCGTTCGTGGGCACATCGGCAAGTCCGATGTTGTCCAGGTCGCCGTCGCAATCGCCATTGCAGGTGCTCTCCAGCGCATCGGCGAGATCCGTGCCACTGAATTCGGCGTCCGAAGCCCCTACCGAGATGCCCGGCAGAAATACCGATGTGTCGCTACTACAAGCCGCCACGGCCGTCATCACAAACAAGCACGAGAGTGCCGTTCCAAGAATCTTCTTCATCACTGTCTCCTCTGTTCCTCTAATTGGGGACGCACTCTACTTCCCCTTGCCGCAAATAGCTCAAACTTTTCGGCCCCCCACAAAAAAAGCCGGGCCCCATACGGGGCCCGGCCTGGCAGTCGAATCAAAATCGGGGCGAACTTAGTAGAAGAAGCTCCAGAAGTTGTCGAGCTCCAGCGCCTCAACAACATCGCTGGCCGGAATGAACACTTCACCACCATCGGCACAGTCGTCGTCCCCGTCGTCCTCGTCGTCCGGGCCGAAATCAATGAGCCCGCCGGCGCAGGCGCCGCCGTTGGAGGGTACGACATCATCGTCCCAGATGTCTTCGCCATCGAAGGTCACGATGTTGGTCCAGAACTCATTGCCGAAGACCCCATCGCCGTCAGCGTCGGTGGAGAGCAGGACGGTGCCCTTCAGCGAGGCAACTTCCGCGTTGGTCGGCGAAATCGTGCCGTCCGGACGCACATAGTCGAGGGCATAGCCACCGTTGAGACGAATGGCCGTCGTGTGCGTGACTCCATCACCCACCGGAAGCGGCTGGCTGAGCAGGTTGCCCTCGAACAGGCAGTTGGCGAAGGTCACGATGTACTGCGCATCAATATCGCTGTTACCGACAATGCCCATGTCGTCGAATTCGGCAGTAAGGACCAGCGCCTCACGAATGATACCGCCGAGAGCATCACCATCGCTACCACCCGTGGAGTTGCAGTTTGTGGTGCGGGTAATGTTGAAGGTCATTTCCGTAGGCTCGGTGAGATCAGCAACTGCATCATCGAAATCGTCAGCGTTTTCAATGTCATCGGTATCGAGCGGATCGCTGAAGGCCGGGGCGAACAGCATCACGAAGAGCGTTTCAGCATCGTCGTCGTCGAGATCGTTAAAATCGGCAACATCATCATTGAATTCCTTGACGGAAGCGCCCGAGATCGCCGGGGTCTGCAGGATGCCGTCGCAGCCATCACCGTAACCACACTCTGTCTCGATACCGTCGGCAATTTCCTCACCGTTGGTGCTCGCATCGACACTGCCAAGCGAAATGCCCGGAAGCAACGCCAAGTCGTCATCGCTGCAACCGGTGCTCGCGGCAGCCACTACAAAAAGGCACACAAGTGCCATGGTTTGAAACTTCTTCATATCCTCAAATCCCCTTATCTATCTTTCGTGAACCGCTCGGGTCCAGCTCGCTTGAATTGCAACGTATTGTAGTCGCGGCGCCAGCGATTAGTAGATGGAATACAAGAACTCCATGATAAGAATTATCTCCAGAAAGCACTGTACGCCAGAAAGATAAATATCACGCCAAAACCGCACCAGGGCACCCATAACGGGAAGACGCGCACGCCGGCAGGTGCAGCACCACTGGATTTCACGCGGATGAGCGCGGCATTGACGAGCGCGAAGACGCCGAGCGTCAGGTAGCTCGTGGCGCTGGCCAGCGCGCCCAGATCGAACAGCAGCGAGAGCCCCCACACGAGCGCGCCGACAAGGAGCGTGGCGCGCACCGGCGTGCGGGTGCGCGCGCCCACCACCCCGAGGGCCGGGCCGATCCAGCCCTCGCGCGAGAGGCCGTAGAGAATCCGGCTGCTCTTGATCATCTGGATGAGCGCGCCGTTGCTCACGGCAAAGAGGCTGACGAGCGCAATGACGCGCGCGCCGCCGTGCCCTTCAAGCACCAGCGAGAGCGGGGCCTTCGAGGTCCCAAGCCGCGCGGGCTCCACCGCCGCCACGCACACCAACGCGACGATGAGATAGAGCAGCGTGCTCACCACCAGCGCGATGATGATCGCCCGCGGCAGGTTGCGCGAGGGGTCCCGCACCTCCTCGGAGACGACGACCATGTCCTCGAAACCCAGGAAGGCGTAGAACGCAAAGAGCGCGCCCGCCCCCACGCCGCCCCAGTGCAGCGCGCCCGGCGCCTCAAGACGCGCGGGCAGTTCCCCCAACGCGCTGCCGGCCATTGCCACGACAAAGAGCAGCCCGCCGATCTCCAGCAGCGTGATGGCGCTGGCCGCGCGGGCCGACTCGCTGATCCCCCAGATCGCCAGCGCAACCAGCGCGCAGCAGAGCAGCGTCACCGAAACCCATTCGGGGATTTCCGCGAAGACCGTGAGGTAACCGGCAAAACCCTCTGCAATCGTCGCCGACGAAGCGATTCCAACGCCCGCCATGGCGATGCCCACCGCCCGCGAGAGCGCCGGGCGCGCAAAGGCTTCGTGCATGTAAGCGGCCTCGCCGGCGCTGCGCGGGAAGCGCGAGGAAAGCTCGGCGTAGGAGAGCGCGGTGAATGCCGCCATGAGCGCCGCCAGTACAAAAGAGAGCGGCGCGAGCACCCCGGCCTTCGCCGCGATCTCCCCGACGAGCACATAGATCCCGGCCCCCAGAATGGTGCCGAGCCCATACAGGGTAAGAAGCGGCAGGCCGAGCGCCCGCCGAAGGGACGGTTGTGATGACTCGCCCGGTTGCACGAGCGGGAGCGTAGCACGCGGGAAAAGGATGTCGCTTCCTCCCACACCGCTCCCTTTCAGGGAGAGGTCAAGCAAAGCGAGGGTGAGGGTGAATGCGGCGAATCGGTACAGGCCTTCCACCCTCACCCGCCCTCCGGGCACCCACTCCCTGAAAGAGAGAGGAAAAAGTGTCGCCCTACTCCCTCACCGCCCCTTCAAAGTTCGCACCCTCGATGTCTGCACCCCGGAGGCTCGCCCCGCGCAGGTCGGCGCCAGAGAAGTCGGCGCCACGCAGCACCGCGCTGGATAGATCGGCGGCGCGCAGGTCGGCGTATTGGAGCTGCGCCCCTTCGAGGTTGGCTTCTTTCAGGTTGGCGCC
>JAGRBM010000009.1 GCA_020434085.1 Chrysiogenia bacterium
AACCCGCCGCTGCTTCGCATCATCTCGCAGATTTCCTCCGAGGAAATCGATGCCAACCTGACGCCGGGCGATGCTTCGGACGACGTTGCGGCCACCGAGTCGCTGACCTCGATCCTGAACATCCTGCTCACCCCGATCGGTCCGGAGCTTGGTGCTCCGAGCACGAACGACGTGAACGTCGACAACGACGGTGTGCCCGTTGACACCGCGGTTGCCCACGAAGGCTTCTTCGCAGGCCGCACGCCCGCGGAAATCCTCCTCGACATCGTCGCACAGATGCTGGAGCGCTCCGAGAAGGACCCGCGTGACTACGACGTCGCCGATCGCACGCTGCCCGACTGGGACGGCAATACGAAGACCGACGTCAATGCCAACCGCACCCTGCTGCGCATCATCCTGGACGGTCTGTTCGACGATCCGAACGTCGACGATCCCTCGCTCAACGATCAGATCGACGACTATCCCGGCAATGAGTGTGCCGACGAAGCCTATGCGGACGCCAATGACGGTGCCGCCGGTCTGGAACCGACCTGCGATGCGGGTGCTCCTGCGCTGGTTGATCCTTCCTCGGGTGTTCGCGGCCCGCTCGGTGGTGACGGCATCGCCGTTCCGCAGCGCGCGCTCGACATCCTGCCCGAGCTGCTCAACACCATGGCCCGCTACGGCTTCGATGACACCAACGCTGTGGACGGCGAGCCGCTGACCACGATTTTTGAAAACTGCGATTCCACGACGGTTGGTGAAACCTGCCCGGCGAACAACGGTTATCCCGATCAGGTTCCCTTCAGCGGCAACCACCGTCTGCTCTCGAACGCCCGCACGGGCATCGACATTGCCCTGCAGCTCGATCAGCCGCTGCAGGTCGGTGCCGGTAACGTCTGCGGTGAGGGTCTGCTCTGCTTCGAAGAGTCCCTGCTGCGCGAGGCCATCGAGTCCATCTCGAACCTCGACAACACCGCGGCCGTCAATGAGCTCCTCGTCCTGGTCTCCCTGATCGAGGAAGACATTGCCCCGATCAACATGTCGACCAGCATTCCCAACCCGCAGGACGTCTCTCGCGCAGCGAGCGCCGTCCGCGCCCTGGCCGATCCCGATGGCGACGGTGACCCCTCCAACGACGGTGTGCTCTCCGACCTCATCCCGATCATCCAGGTGATCCCGGCTTCGGGCCAGACCCAGCAGATCATCGACCTGCTTCGCGCTGTCCGCGGTGCCGGCTATGACAACACGACCGATCCCGCCCGCGACATCCGCGGTGGTGAGCTCCTCAAGGCCCAGGAAGACGTCCTGCTCTCCATGCTCGACGCCTACTCGGGTGCCACCGATGAGCTCAGCATCGATGGCGGCGGCGCGGAATGCCCCGGCAACGGCGGAATCGGCGCCACCGGCGGTATTCTGGACTCCGTCCCGGCCGGCCTGAACACGAGCTCGACCAAGGGCGTGCTCGTCGGCGGTGACAACGGTGCCACCACCGGTGCGGGCGTCTTCGTGGACGACACGAAGGACTTCGCCGCTCTGGGTGCCGGTGCCGGCGCGGATCTGTGTATCCGCACGGTGATCAATCCCTTCACCGAGGCCTGCTCGCAGATCAGCGCGCAGCCCGTGGGTGATACAATCCTCTTCACCGACGGCACGCCCGACAACATCGACGCCTACCTGGGTGCAAATTGTCAGGCCACGACGGCGGTCGCGGGTGAGAACTTCGTCGGTGTCGGT
>JAGRBM010000010.1 GCA_020434085.1 Chrysiogenia bacterium
ATAGCAGCCAATCCAGGAGACGAACCACGCCGGGAACGAAGGCTTTCGGGCCAGTGCTTTGCCGGTGGTCGGTCCCGTTCGCTCGGGCAGAATGACCTTATGAAGGGCCGGCTTTCCGTTCCAGTTCAGGTACAGGGGGAGGACATATTCCCTCAGATCGCCGAGCACCAGCGGCTCCACTTCAAGGACGCATTCGAGGAAAAGCCTGCGAGCCTCGTGCCGGGGGGCTTCCGCCACTCCCGGCTTCCAGAACTCCCCGCCGCCGAAGGAGAGCTTGCCCGGCTCCCTGCGCCTTTTTCCGCCCGCGTCCGCCATTGTATTGTCTCCCCGGTCTGCCCTGACCCGAGGGGCTTAACATGCAAACCCGCGCAGCCCGTGGCAAGGAGTAGCGAGGCGGATATTTTGTGCCCACCTTTTTCTCTTGCGCCCCGTCTTGCCCCGTTTCCGGGCCTTTAGAGCGCATTTAGACGCCCGTGTGCGGGGTTAGAGTTTCGCCGTCGTTTTGATCCGCTCCCAGACTTCTCGCCACTTTTGACCCCATGGCCCTCCGGCACGTTGCCGGGGGGCTTTTCCTTTGGCGCTCTGGCGCGAGCTGATTGCAATACGCCCGCCTCCGCCTAGAGTACCGCGCGGGGAGCAGGACCCCCGCAGGCTTCCATGACAGGCACATCCGCAGTTGAAGCTTCCTCCGCCGCTGCCCGGCGGCGCGCCCGCGCGCTTTCGGTGGGTGAGGGGATGTTGCAGGCCTGCATGGTGGGCTTTTCCGAGAGCTATCTCGGGGCCTTCGCCGTTCAGCTCGGCCACGGCGATGCCGCGCTCGCATTGCTCACCACGTTGCCGCTCTTCGTGGGCGGCTTTGCCCAGATCCTCTCGGGGCCCTGCGCCTCGCTGCTCGGCAGCTACAAGCGCCTGGTTCTGGTGGGCGCCGCCGCGCAGACGCTCAGCCACCTTGCCTTCATCGCCATCGCGCACACCGGTGACACGCGCCTGTGGCCGCTGCTGGTCGCGAAGATTCTCTTCTGGGGATCGGGCTCGCTTATCACGCCGGCTTGGGGCGCGTGGATGGGCGAGCTGACCGAGGACACGCGGCAGGCCCGCTATTTCGCATGGCGCTCGGGCGCGGCGCAGCTCGCGTTGCTTGCCTCCTTCAGCGCCGCGGGCGTCGTGCTCCATGGGGGAGAGGCGCGCGGCACGACGCTGGCAGCCTTTGCGCTTCTGCTCTCGCTGGGCTTTCTCTCGCGTCTTTTGAGTCTTGGCGTCTTTGCGCTGCAACTAGGCGACACCCATCCGATTCCCTGGCGCGGACTGGGCACGCGCATGCGGCTGGCGGTTCGCTCGGGAAGCTGGCGCATTCCGATTTTTATGGGCGCGCTCATGTTCGGGGCCCAGCTCTCCGTGCCCTTCTTCACGCCCTACATGTTGCGCGTGCTGCGCCTGGACTTCGGGGCCTTTGCGGTGCTCACGGCAACCGCCATCGGTGCCAAGATGATCGTGTTCCCGCTCTACCATCCCATTGCAGAGCGCGTGGGGCTTCGCTCGGTGTTGCTCTTTGCCGGCATGGGCGCGGTGGCAACGCCCGTGGCCTGGGCCTTTGCGCCAGGCTACGGCGCGCTGCTTGCCGCGCAGGTCCTCAGCGGCGCGGCCTGGGGCGGCGTGGAGTTCGCCAGCTTCCAGCTCCTGCTCGGCGCGGCCGGGCGCGAGTGTCGCGGCGAGTTCCTCTCGCTGGCCAATGCGCTCTCGGGCACGCTCCAGCTTGCGGGCGCAGTGATCGGCGGCGGGCTTCTCACCCAGCTCGACCTGGAATACCAGCAGGTCTTTCTCGTCTCCTCGGCCTTCCGCGCGGCGGCGCTGCTGGTACTCGTCCTCTCGGTGCGGGCCATCGAAATCCCGATGCGCCTGCCGCGCCTGATCTGGCGCGCCCGCACGGTGCGTCCCACCACCGGCGCCGTGCGCGAACCGGTCCTGCAGGAACTGATTCCCGAAGAGGGCGGCAGGGAAGCGCGTTAGCCCGGCTGGTGCGATGAGAGCGATTGCTGCTTCTCGCTGCAGTGGCATCCTAATAAAGACACATTGTTCCGCCGGCCCATGCGGCTAGACTGGGGACATCCCGTAGAGTCCCCACAGGGCCGGAGCAAGCGTTCGTGGCAGAGGGCGGAAACAGCAGGTGGCCGGCCGGAAAGGTCGGCAACCCACTGGAGTGGAGCGACCCGCTTCGCTGCCTGGTGGTGGCGCTCATTACCATTCCCTATCCCTTTCTCAATGCGGCCGAGCTGGGCGCGGTGGGAGCCGAACCCTCGCGCGCGCCGTTCATCGATCCCGCGGCGATCCCGATGTTCGTGCAGAGCCAGCTCTACTCCGGGTATCTGTGGCTCGTATTGATCGTCGTGTGTCTGGTCGCGCTCTGGCGCGGCGTGAAAGAGAGCCGCGCGCTTGTTCTGGTGACGGCGCTACTCTTCGGCTCCGGGCAGGGCGTTCTCATCTACTTTCTTGGAACGCTCACCACGCCGGCGATGGTGACCTTCCTGGGCTCGACCCTTGCCGCGGCAGTGTGGCTCGGCGTTGGGGCGGCGGTCCTGGGCATGGGCAGCGGCGCGATCATTTTGATCGGTACGACGATTGCCGAGAACGCAGGGGCCATTCCCTACGGCCCGCTCGTTCGGGCGGCGCCCTTCGCCGATGGGCAGCTTCATCCGTGGTGGTTGCGCATCGTGGGTTTGACCAGCGTGGGCTACACCGTGGGGACGCTCGCGATGATCGGGCTGGTTCTCTATCTGTGGAAAAAACGCGAGCGCGAGCTCGCGGACGCGAACGCAGCGCTGCTGCGAAACGCTGAAACAAAGGACCGCTTCGTCGCGACGGTCTCCCACGAATTGCGCACCCCGCTCACTTCGATTCTCGGCTCGCTGCGGCTGATGCAAATGAAACACGACCGCGGCGAGAGCGAGGACGACGCCGAGATTCTCAGCATCGCCGCGCGCGGGACCGACCGGCTGGTGCGGCTGGTCGGCGATCTGCTGGATATCCGCACGCTCGAGTCCGGGCATCTCACGCGCGCGCTTGTACCCACGGACCTGGTCGCGCTCACGCGGCAGGTGCGTGACGAGCTCCGACCGCTCGCGCAGTCGTGCGGGGTGGAGGTGGAACTGACCGTCGTGCCCGGCGCGGAAGGCAACTACCTGGCCGATCCCGACCGGCTCATGCAGGTTCTCTGGAACCTGCTCGACAACGCGATCAAGTATTCGCCCGAGGGCGGCCGCGTGGGCGTGGCGCTCTATGCGCTTCCCCGCGGCGGCGTGGCCCTGCGGGTCGAGGACCAGGGGCCGGGCATTCCCCCGGGCGCCGGCGAGGAAATCTTCGAGCCCTTCTACCGGGCCGGCGAGCTGAGCACGAACCCTGGTTCGGGGCTCGGCCTGTCCATCGTCAAGACCATCGCCGAGGCCCACGGCGGAAGGGTGCGCGCCGAAAACCGCCCCGAAGGCGGCGCGCGTTTCGTGGTGGAACTGCCGCTCAAGCATGCCGACTGACTCCTTGGACAAGCCCACTGCGCCGTACTAGTCTCTTGGACTTCAAAACAGTTGATGCGGGGAGCGAGTTATGAGCGAGTCACAAACACGAATCGATGCCATTGGCGAGAACCTTTACCGAATCCACACGCCGATCCCGCCGGAACAGGTGCCCGGGGGATTCAGCTTCAACCAGTATCTGCTCATCGACGAGCAGCCGCTGCTCTTCCACACGGGGCTGCGCGGCCTGTTCGAACCGGTGAGTGCGGCGATTGCCTCGGTGATGCCGCTCGAGAAGCTGCGCTACATTTCCTTCTGTCACTACGAATCCGATGAGTGCGGCGCGCTCAACGAGTTCCTGCGCGTCGCGCCGAGCGCCGAGCCGCTGTGCAGCCAGGTCGGTGCGATGACCAGCGTGGGCGATATCTCCGACCGGCCGCCGCGCGCGATGGCCGATGGGGAGGAACTCTCACTCGGCAAGCACGTCGTCCAGTGGATCGACGCGCCGCACGTGCCGCACGGGTGGGACAACGGGTTTCTGTTCGAGAAGACGACGCACACCCTTTTCTGTGGTGACCTGTTCACCCAGGGCGGGGCCGAGCACGAACCCGTTGCAGATCGGATCCTGGAGACCAGCGAGCAGATGCGCGCGGGCATGGATTACTTCGCCCACGGTGCCAACACCGGCCCGGTGCTCGATCGGCTCGCCGCGCTCGAGCCGAAGACGCTCGCCTGCATGCACGGCAGCGCCTGCCGCGGCGATGGCGGCGCGCTGCTTCGCGCGCTGGCGGGCAAGCTCGGCGCCTGAGCCGGCAGATCTCTTCACAGGATGCACAGGATGTTCAGGATCCCGGCGAAGAGAATTTCTCCCGTCCTGATCATGTCCATCCTGTGAATCCTTTTTTCCGATTCGCGGCGCAATGCTTCCTCGCTGCTTGCCAGGGGATAGCCCTCCCTTGCAGCTCCCAGACTAACGCGCGGGTGCGACAG
>JAGRBM010000011.1 GCA_020434085.1 Chrysiogenia bacterium
TCGACCTCGGAGAGAATCGCGGGAACGGAGCGGAAGTTCACCTGCAGCGAATGAATCTCACCCCCTTCATCCTTCACCCGGGCGATAAAGCGCGCGTAGGCGCCCAGGTCCGCGCCGCGCCAGCCGTAGATCGACTGCTTGGGATCACCGATCAGGAACAGGCCCGGGCGCTCGAACGAAGGACCATCGAGGGCCAGATACTCGATGATTTCGTACTGAACCGGATCGGTGTCCTGGAACTCGTCAACCAGAAGCTGATCGAAGCGCTGGCGAACATGACCGCGCAGCACTTCGTCGCCGGCCAGCAGGTCGCGCGTGTCGCGCAGCAGGGCGGCGAAGGTTTCGATCCCTTCGGCGCGAAGACGCGCCTGCACATTGCCGAGCAGTTCGCGCAGCGCAACGCACGCGCGTGGCAGCAGATCGGGATCGAGGCTCTGCAGATGACGTATTCGCGCGGCCAGCGGCGCGGCCGCAGCCTGCACTTCGTCTTCAATTCCGGCCAGCGCCTTACTCTCCGTTTTGTTGAGCTTTCCCTCACCCCATTCGCGCAGGCGCTTTACATCGACTTCGAGCGCCAGATCACGCAGCTCGCCCGCTTCGCTCACATTGGCAAGGCGCGTCGCGAGCGTCCCCAGCGCCTCAAGCACGCTGCGCGCGGCGTTGAGGTTTCCTTTCCCCTCGGCCAGCGGTCCGGCCGCGAGCCCGATGAACGCTTCGAGCGGCGCGGCAAGCTCACTCGCCGCCTGTTTCACCAGCTCGGGCGCGTAGGGATCGTGGGCAAGCGCCTCGGCGGGCACGCCGCCGCGAATCAGCTCTCCGAGTGCCTCGACGATCTCCGCCGGTCCCCAACCCATCGCCGCGAGCGCCAGGAGGTTTTCGTCACCCGGATCGCCATAGACCTCCTGCAGCCTGTCGGCGAGCACGTCCTCGATGAGCGAATTACTCATTCCCTCGTCGGCATCGACGACAAAGCCCGGATGAACCCCGGCGGGCAGCGCGTATTGCGCAAGCAACCGCCGACAGAATGCGTGGATCGTGCCGACGAAGAAGTGGTCGAGCACTGCGAGCAGGTGCTTGGCCCGGACCGTCAGGATCTCGAGCGGTTCCTCGAAGCGCTCCAGTTCCAGGCCGACGATACCCTCACCGCGAAGAACGGCGGCGAAGCCCCGCGCGATGCGCTCCTTCATCTCTGCGGCGGCGCGCTCGGTAAAGGTGATTGCCGCGATGCGGTCGGCCACACGGACCGCGACTTCATCGGCAAAGATGCGCGCGTCCGCGTCGCCGCCTCGCGAGATGGTCAGGTCTTCCGCGGCACGCGCCCATCCGGGGCCCAGACACCAGGTGAGCACGCGCGCGACGAGGGTGGCGGTCTTGCCGGTTCCGGCGCCCGCTTCGAGGACGATGGGGTGCTCGAAGCTGCTGCGTGCAAGCTCGCGGGCCTCGCCGTCGCGCAGGCGGATTTGCTGCTCGTCGCTCACGCTTCCTCCTCCCCGGATTCGGCGTCGGGCACGCTGCCGAGCCACCACAGGTTTGCGAGCCGGGAGAGCGCGGTCGCATCTTCGCCAAGGCCTGCCTGCGCCGCGTTTCGCAGCCGGTCGTGCTCGAAGCGCTCGCCCTGCACGCAGGCCGAAGCAAACTCGCAATATTCGCACGCCGTCGGTGTTGCCCCCGCCGCGGTTTCGACCCGCGGAAAGAAAACGCCCTCGTCCCAGCATTCGAGAAGAAGCTGCGCGAGTTTTGGAAAGCCTTCGCTGACCAGCGGATCCTCACCATCGAGACTCGCTTCTGCAAAGCTCGCATCGATGCGCTCATCGATAAAGAGATAGCGACCGGTGGCGCCGCCCTCGTGGGGCGCGCGCGCGTAGGCCGCCACCTGCAGGCGGCGGCCCTCGGCAACCGCTTTGTGCAGGTGCCGTTGGCGCGTATCGGCGCGCTTGCCTTCGGAAATCGGGCGCCCGGTCTTGTAGTCTGTGAGCACGAGGCGCCCTTCGCGCAGGTCCACGCGGTCGGCAAAGAACGAAATGGTCCGTCGCTCGCCGCGGTGATCTTCAACGAAAGTATCGATGCGCAGCTCCGAGCCCACGACCGAGACCCGCGATTCCTCGCTGGGCCAGTCAATCTCCAGCGCGCGGCGAATGTAGGGGAGCGAGCGCTCGGCAAGCGTCCTGTGCATTCCCGGCAGCGTGAGTGCGTTACGAAGCGCCTGCTCGCGCGCGGCACCGGCGGCCAGTTCGTGCACATGCTGCCATTGTGGTCGCGCGATCTCCCGCGCGCCCTGTTCGATCGCCTGCACGAAGTCCTCTGGAAGCTCGCCATGGCCACGGACAATCTGGTCGAGCACCCGGTGCACGACATCGCCGATGAGGCGCTGCTCCAGGCCCGGCGCCCCCGCCGGGTCGGGCGCGGGCTCAACTCGCAGCACGTTGCGCAAAAATGCGCGCCAGGGGCAGCTCGCGATGGCTTCAAGCCACGTAATAAACAGCGCTCCGGCCCGCGGATCACTCTTGTCGCTCATCGGTGCGACAAAGCCCGACCAGGGCCCGGGTCCAGCAAGGCGTCGTCGTCCTTCGGGCGTGAAGGGATGCGGATCCTTCTCTTCGAGAATTGCCTGACGTGCCGATGCGGCTTCAGCCGCGAGATTGTCATCTCTCGACTCCAGCGCAAGCGGAAGCAGTGCGGCCCATTGCTCGCGCGTACCGATCAGCGCGGCCAGCCGCAGATTTTCCTGCGCGGTGCGCGGGCGATTTTCGCCGCCTGCCCACTCGCCCGAGAGCGCGAGCGACTGCAGGCGCGGCACTTTTCGAGGCTCTTCGATGTCAGCGCGCTCAACCAGCAGTCGCTCAAGCAGCGGCGAGATCTCCCGCGCGTGTCCTTCACTGTCGGAGCGCTGCCAGGAGAGCGTCACCGCGGGCGCGGCGTCCAGAAGCTGTGCGAACAGATGCGACTCCTCGTCATAGCCGCGCCGCTTGATGGGCAGGTCGGGGAGCACTTCCAGCAGGGAACTTCGGATGCTGTCCTCGACGATGGGATCTTCGGTGATGGTGCGCGGAAAAACCCCGGCGTTAAGACCCACGACGAACAGGTGCTCGAAAGTGAGGCCCGCTGCGCGGTTGGCATCGATGATGCGCACGCCGCCGCCTTTACTGTCACTTCCGGCAATTGGAACAACGCCTTCGTTCTCCAATTGTTTGCGAAGAAGGTCCTGGAATTCCTCGCGCGTGAGTTCTTCACCCTGACCGGGAAGGCGCGAGAGTCGCACCAGCACGCCGGGCGTGTCGATGTCGCGCGCATCGTCCTTCCAGTCGAGCTGCTTCGTGAGCAGCGCTGTTGCATGCGCGCCATGCGTTTCGAGCGTGGCTGCCCCGGGCCATTTCTTCAGCATTTCGCCCAGGGCCCGCGCCAAGGCCTGCGCCCGCTTCAGAAAATCCGCGCTCAGCCAGAACCGGCGGGCGCGTAGCGGCACATTCCCGTCATCGCCGGGCGCAACGAAGCCCTCACGAATCGGAAGCGCCAGTCCTTTGCCCGCGCCCACTTCTTCGAGACTGAGTTCCACGAGCTGGGAGAGCCGCACCACGCCGAGACTGCGCAGACCGAGCACGAGCAGCTCGGGCTGCTTGATCCGCGCACCGGCCTGCAACCAGGTATCGAGCGAAGCACTCATCCCGTCTTCGAGAAGCCGAGTGAGCGCCAACGCCTTGCGACCCTGCGAAGTGAAAGCTTGGGGCAACTGCTCACCGCCGAAGGGGACGCCCAGGTCGGCAAACTCCCTGCGAATCGCCGGGAAGTAATCGCGAATCTGACGCGCCACGACGCCGATGCGCTCGGGGCGTGCGCCCCCCGCGAGCAGGGCCCGCACGCGACGTGCCACCTCGCGGATCTCGGCATCACCACCCGAGGCATTGAATGTTTCGATACCCGAGCGTGCCGGCACCGCCTTGCTTGCTTCGAAGGTCGCGACATCCTTGAGCCGGCCGCGCAGGCGCCGCGTGAATGCGTCGACACGCTCGTCGGGTTTGACGCTCACCGGGTTGGGCGGCTCGTCGAGATACAGGCGCGCGTCGCACGCACCAAGTAGCGCGCGCAAAAGCCGCGTCGCCTTTCCGGTGGCATCTGAATAACCGTGGATGAAGACCGCGCGGGCCGGCAGCACGCTCGCGCCCTGCTCTTCGAGCAGACGGGCGGCGCGCGCGACGCGGTCTTCCTGCCGGCCGATACCCAGCCGGTCCATTTCCAGCGCGCTCTGGTGACTGGCGCGCGCAACGGCCTCCGCGCGGGCCTTGTCCTTTGCCCGGCCGGGTGCGCGGACGATGGCAGCAACCACTTCATCCAGATTCTTGCTGTCGGTCCCGAGCCCCGCACTCATGAAGTCGCGCATTGCAGCGGCGGCGACCCCGTAACCGTCCTCGAAATCTTCGAGCACCTCGCGCAGAACTTTCTCCTGCGCCGCGTAACGCCGTGCCAGCACCGAGCCCAGTCCGTCCTCGAGTGCCAGTGACTCGCGTGCGTTTCGCAAGATATCGGCCGCAGTGGCCTGCAGGGTCTGCACGGAAATTCCCAGGACGGCGGGTCCAAGCTTTTCGGCAATCAAGGTCGCGACGTGGTCGCGCAACGCCCGCGAGCGCACGACCACCAGCACCGGCGTCTTCAGTAGCGCGGGATTCTCACGCACGTCCTGCAATGCCGCGCGCAGGTCGGCAAGCAGACGCTGCTGCGTCGCGCGCGGGCCGCCGCAAACGATGACGCGGCCGTTTTGACTGGATGAATTGCTCGACATACCCGCCGCTGAGTCTAACCGAGTCCCTGTGACAAATGGTGTCACAGCCCCGGAATTTTCACACTATTCCAGTGGAATGGTGACCAGATACTGGTAACGCCCGCGCACCACGGCCAGCAGCAGGGTCTCGTGATTCAGAGAGTTGCGAAGGGCCTCCAGAAAGCCTTCCTGATCGGCGGTCTTGCGCGAGTCCACCCGCACGATGACGTCGCCGGGTTGCAGGCCGATTTGTCCGGCAATGGAGCGGCGCGCGACTTCGGCGATGACAGCCCCGATCTCCGGCACGAGCTTGTAGCGTCGCCGCAGTTTCTCATCGTTCGAGACCGTGCGGATGCCGATGCGCTTCCAGAGCAGCTCTTCGACCTCGGACGAGGGCAGCGCAGTGGTGGTCAAACTCAGCCGCATGAGC
Source organism: Chrysiogenia bacterium (assembly GCA_020434085.1). Classification (NCBI taxonomy): domain Bacteria; kingdom Pseudomonadati; phylum Chrysiogenota; class Chrysiogenia; species Chrysiogenia bacterium. The sequence continues at coordinate 5,184 of JAGRBM010000011.1, forward strand.
TGGCGGTCGCGCAGGATCGTGAGCTGCACTTTGTCATTGACGGTGAGATTTTTCATCCGCGCACGAAAATCCCCGTAGCTCCGCATGGGGTGGCCATCGAAATCGAGCAGGACGTCCTCGATCTGAAGACCTGCGTGCGCCGCCGGGCTTGCCTTCGAAACAAAGGTCACGAGCAGGCCCTTTTCCTCTGCGCCGAAAGCCTGTGCCAGCGTGAGATCGAGTTCCTGAACCTGGAAACCCACCCAGGGTTCCTGCACCTGTCCGTACCGGATGAGGTCGTCGAGCACCCGGCGGGCGTCGTTGATGGGAATGGCGAAACCGATTCCCTGCGCCCTGCCGTCGATGGCCGTGTTGATTCCGATTACCTGCCCCAGCACATTGGCCAGCGGGCCGCCGGAGTTGCCGGGGTTGATGGCCGCATCGGTCTGCAGGAAGTTCTCGAACGAGTTCCCCTCCGCCTGGACGACGCGCCCCACGGCCGAGAGCACGCCGGTCGTTACCGTGTGGGAGAGCCCGAAGGGATTGCCAATGGCGATGACCGTCTCGCCGATGCGCACATCGCGCGAATCCCCCAGCGGCACGGCCGGGTATTTGCGGTTGTCGGGAAGGCGAAGCACCGCCAGGTCGCGGCGTTGGTCGGCGCCGATCACCTCGGCCTCGATCTCCGTGCCGTCGGCAAGAGCCACCAGCACCTGGTTTCCGCCCAGAATCACGTGAGCGTTGGTGAGCACATACCCCACCGGGTCGATCAGCACGCCCGTGCCCAGCGAGCGCACTTCGCGCCGCTGCGGCATGGTCGGAGCCGCGAAGAATCGATGCAGGCCGAAGATCTCGAAGGGGTTGTCCCGAATTTCCTGAAGGGTGCGAATATTCACCACTGCCGGGGAAATTTTCTCTACCGCGCGGACCACCGGAGTAATGCGCGGGTCGGCGGGGTTCGTGGGCTCTGTCGCGCCCGCACGGACCGGCATGCTCAGGATCAGTAGAAGAAGCGCCAGAAAGACAGGACGTCGGGGCATGGGCTGAATCCTCCGGAGGCTGGCCGCGCGCCAGGCGCGCGCGAAACATCGGCTCCCTATATAGCAGCCCGATGCCCGAATCGCGCCCCGGCAGCAGGAGCCCCAAAATGCGCTTTTTCTCCAATTTCTGCCCGCCGCGACGCGATTCCTGTGATAGGATTTCCAGCGCAGCCAGAACAGTCAGCATGGATCTTGAGGGCATCAGGGCGGGGAGGTTTATCTATGGAAGATCCGTTCACCGGGGAAGAGCCGCTGAGTTCCCTGTGGCATTCGCAGTCGCCACAGCCACTTCAGATTGAAGACTATCGGGCCTATCTGACAGCCCTTCTCTACGCGAGCTGGATCAACTTCGCGTTGGCCGTGCTCGTGCGAATTTTTTATTCGGGCTCCGAAATCTGGCCCGCCGATTCGAACCTGACGCTGGCCTACGATCTCTTCTGCGTGCTCTTTTTCCTGACCAGCGCGCCGGTCACCTACATCACCCGCGATACCCGCTGGCTCAACCGCTATCCCAGAAAACGACTTCGTCGCTTCCGCGGACTTCTGGGATTCGTCCTTGTTCGCGATGCCTTCTTCTTCCTGCTGATTCTCGCGGCGAGCAGCCCCACGCAGAGCCCCCTGGCCCTTGGCGTGCCGCTGATGCTCATTGGCGCGTGGCTGTTCTTCCCCGGAAACGGCGGCAAGACCTACGCCATCGCCTTCCTGGTTCCGTATCTTGCGCTTGTAGGGATGGAGATAACCGGCACCCTCCCCACCGGACAGCCCTTTCGGGATCTGATGGACGTGAGCGGTCCGGCAAAATTGCCGGGCCTTGCCGTGCTCGCTGTCGTGATCGGCACCATTCTGGTTCTGGGCCGCGCCGCGCGCGAGCGTCTCGACAGTGTGGGCGCCCTGCTCCATCGCCCCCCGACGCGCGATCCGGTAACAACTTTCTTCGACGCGGGCTATCTCTCGCGCCGCCTGGAAGAGGAACTCGAGCGCGCGCGCATCGAGACCGACCCGGTTACGCTGCTCTATGGGGAGCTCTCCAACCTCTGGCAAATCAAGGAACGCTTCGGCGATGCCGAGGGTGAACGCGCCCTCGTGGAATTCGGTGATGCGGTCTGGAAAACCATCCGCCGTGACGAGGACGTGGCCGTTCGCCTGAGCGGCTCGCTGTTCGCGGTGTTGTTGGTAGGTGCCAGTAGCGAGGAATCCCACAAGGTAGCCGAGCGACTCATCGAAAACACCGACGCCATCACCGCCGGCGATTCAGAAGGCGAGAGCCTCGATCTGCGCATCGGCTTTGCCACCACAACGATGGCGGCAACTGCCCATGGCCCGGCGCTGGTGGAAGCGGCGCGCCACGCCCTCTCCCGCGCACGCCAGTCAGGCACGCAAAGAATCGAATACTCGCTGTTGAAGGATCTCAATCGCGAACAGGCACTCTAGCGGAGCAAGATCCCCCAAAAAGGCCGCGTTCCTACGCGGCCTTTTTTCTGGGCTCCATGAGCTCTCGCTGAAGGAAGTCATTCATCAATTCATAGGCTTCGCGCACACCATCGACCCAATCGAAGGGGATGTAGGTGAACGCGTGTTCCATCCACGGGTAGGTTTTGAGAATGACGGCGCTTCCCTGCTCTTTGAGGTAGGCGGCGAGCTGCTCGCTCTGGTCCCAGGGAGTCACCGAATCGCTGGAGCCGTGGATGAGGAGCACCCTCGTTTCGCAAGAGCGCAGCGGCTGAATCGCGCTGACCGCACGGGCCCCGCTCTCGGGCGATTCCACCCCGCGAATGCAATCGAAAACAAAGGGCGAGGCAATGTGCCGGGTAAACCAGTTCGTCTGCGCCCAGCGTAGGAAGTCGAATACCCCATACTTGGCCACAACGGCCTGCGGCGCGGGCAGGTCTTCTGCGATTTCCTGGGCGAAGCGCACCGAGAGATGCGCGCCGGCCGATTCGCCGGCGAACGCGTAGCGATCGGGATCGAGACCCCATTCACCGGCACGCTCGCGCACCAGGCGGAGCGCCGCGTGGAGGTCTTCGAGCTGCTCGTTGGGCGTAAACTCTGGCGAGAGGCGATAGCCCACGCTGATCACCGCAATGCCGCGCGCCGCGAGCTTGCGTCCGGTGATGGCCGAGAGCTTGCGCCCGCCGGAGACCCAGCCGCCGCCGTGCATATAAAAGAGAAACGGCAACGGCGCGCCGTTTCCGGGAGGGTTGCGCGGAAGGTAAACATCCACGCCCTGTTTGCCGCTCTTCCAGCCGTATCGATTGTCGGCGATCACGCGGACCCGGTCGTCGCCGGGCAGCAGGCCCAGCCGGTGGAAGTGGGGGATGCCGAGCTCACCCAGCCACGTGGCGAAGCGAAGCGCCATCAGATAGATGCGGTGCAACCAATGAATCGTGTTTTTCATGGGCCCGGGGCCTCCTGCCTCAGCGAAACGGGTTGTCCACTCTAGCGCACCGGGTCAAACCGGCCCATTCCCGAAATGCGCGCGGACAATATCGTCAAAGATCGGACTTTATTGTCGGGCATGTTGGCCCAATTTATCTCATAGCACGCGATGAGCCCTACTCGATGAATCAGGGAAACAGTAACTACCTGAAATTAAAAGATAAACTAGATCGAATTCAATAACTCATTTTCATGTCAATGGAACGATTGTTGCTGAAAACACAATACACACTGTCGCACCTGGAATCGGGCACCCTGATGCGAAGCGTCACAGAGGCAGAACATGAACCAGCATCGCGCACTGATTGTCGAAGACTCCGAGCCCATGGTTCGATTGATCGCCGGACTGCTCAAGACCATCCGGGGGCTACAGGTAGAGTTTGCCCATGACGGGATTGATGCACTCAAGCGTCTCAAACAATCCCGCTTCGATTTGATTCTCACCGATCTGGAAATGCCGATCCTCAGCGGCATGCAGTTTATCGCCAAGCTCCGCAACGACCCGGCATACCGAAATGTCTCCGTAGTCGTTGTGAGTGCCGAGGGGAGCGATCGCCAGCAGAGCGCGGCCCGCAGTGCCGGCGCGACCGAGTTTTTGCAGAAACCGCTCCAGGGCGGAAAACTGATCGAAGTCGTCAGGCGCGTGCTGGAAATGGATGCCGACGCCGCAACTGCGCCAGCGACTACCCCCGGGCGCGCGCCCATTCCACGAATCTTCAAGGACACGGCAATCTCGCGGCCATCTGCGCCGACCGCTCATGCAGATACGCGCACGAAGATCCTTGTCTGCGATGACGACCCCACTCTGCAGCGTCTGATGAGTTCGTTCGTGGCAAAGTCGCTGCGCGCGGAAGTGAAGAGCGCCAAAGACGGCTTCGACGCGCTGGAACTGCTCGACGAGTATGAGCCCGATCTGCTGATCCTGGACATGATGATGCCGCGAGTGAGCGGTGCGCAGGTACTCGATGAACTCGCGCGCCGCCGCGAGCGCGGACTCGCAACGCCTCGCGTGCTCGTCTATTCAGCCATGGACCTTCGCCGGGATGTGCTGCGCAAGGGCGCCCACGGCTTCCTGCAGAAGCCGGGCAACATCGAACAAATTCGGGAAGCGATTCTGGGCGCTCTTGCCGCGGAAGCCCACGCCCCCAACACGGCATTTGCCATCGGACTTCGCTAGGGACGATCGCAGCCCGGCGCGCGCCGGCATGCTTTTTCCAGCTTCCGTTGCAGGGAATCCGGCGAGTAAGGTTTCTGGACAAGTAATCCATCCTCGCCAAGCTCCCTGAGCAAATCGGCATCGGGGTAACCGGTGGCGATCACGACAGGCAGTTCGGGATTGAGACCCTGCAGCCGTTCTTTCAGCGCACGACCGTTCATGTCCGGCATGTTGAGATCAAGCACAGCGCAGTCAATTTCTGCGCGTTCGCGCTCATAAATTCGGATTGCTTCTTCTCCCGAGAGCGCCTCGAAAACCCGATGCCCAATCCTCTGCAATAACTGGCTGGCCACTTCCAGCACTTCCCGCTCGTCATCCACCAGCAGCACCGTCCACCGCCCCGGGATTCCGCATTCCTTGCAGGAATCGGCCGTCACCGGCACCGCATCAGAGAGCGGGAAGTACAACCGAAAAGAGGTTCCTTCTCCGGGAACGCTCTCCACATCCAGGGCGCCGCCGTGGGCCCGAACGATTCCAAGCAGTGCCGAGAGTCCGAGCCCCCGACCGCCATTTTTCGTTGTGAAGAAGGGCTCGAAAATTCTCGCACGCGTGGCTTCGTCCATTCCGATTCCATCGTCGCGCACTTCGAGAATTACGTAGTTTCCCGGGCCCAGTGAGAATTCCGGCGAGTTGATCGCAGGCGACCGGGGCTCCAGAACAACCGTCTGCGTTCGCAACGCCACTCGGCCGCCTTTGTCGCCGATTGCTTCGATCGCATTCTGCAGAAGGTTCACCAGAACCTGGTTGAGCTGGCCGGCATCGGCCCTGATCGCGGGCATTGCCGCATCGAGTTGCAGTTCCAGCGCGACGGTTACAGGGGTCGTCGCCTCCATCACGCGAACAAAATCTTCTGCCACTTTGTTGACGGAAAGCGGCACCAGATCGGGCCGGGTCTTTCCGGTGTAGTAAAGAAGTTGAGCGATCAGGTCTGCGGCACGCGAGGCGGCAAGTTCGATCTTTTCGATGCTCTCGTAGACGCGCACCGGGTCTGAAATCGAGTCCATCGCCATGCGCGCATAAGCCAGGATCGGCGTCAGAAGATTGTTGAAGTCGTGGGCAATGCCTCCCGTGATCAGGCCCAGGCTCTCCATTCGGCGCGCTTCTTCGAGCTGGTCCTCGGCCTCGCGCAGGGCTTCCTCGGCCCGCCGGCGCGGCGTGAGATCGCGCACCAGTGCGAGTGCACCCTCGAAGTTGCCGTTTTCATCGAAGAGAGGATCGGTCTGCAGCTCCGAGATCAGCTCCGTTCCATCCTTGCGAATAAACCGGAACTCGTGAATCTCGCTGATGCCCTCGCGCCGCCGCTCCATGTTGCTGGAGGCGGTCTGTTTCCCGGATTCTTCATCCGTGAAATCATACATGCTGCTCTCGAGCATCTCTTGCAGACTCACCGCCAGCATTTGCGCCATCTGTTCATTGGCGAAGGTGGTCTTTCCCCTGGCGTCGATGGCCCAGACCCCGTCGCTCGTGGAATTGACGATCTGTTCGTAGCGGCTTTCGCTGTGGCGAAGCGCACGCGCGAGATCTCCATGGTTGGCCAGAAGCCGCGCGATCAGGTAGGCGAACACCACCATCAGCACAAGAATCAGGGTACGCACCCAGATCTCATACCAGGAAGGCGAGAGCATCGATCTCAAAAACGTTTCATTTTCGTTGAGAGAAGAATCGATAAAGGAATCGATCGACCAGATCACCACCCAGGCGACGGCTGCGTAAAGCAACAGTCGCCCCCAAAGCCGCTTCCTGATGTCGTCACCCATGATGGCACCCACGGTTATCCGACTGAACCAGGCCTCAAGAGGCCTGGCGCCCTGCGTTCCCCATTGCCCGAAAATCCAACTCTACTTTATATCTGCAATCCCTCGAAGGGGACAGTTCGGCCGGTTTCGCGAAAAAGTGACTGAACCCCTCTGGAAACGCTATTCTGTGCCCACTTTGAGAGAGTTCCTTGCACAGCGAATCGAACGCCGCATGGCGCCCACCGAGGTCGCCGTGGCGGCGCTGTACGCCTTGCCCTATCTGGGCATCGTGCTGGCGCTCCATTTCCTCGACCCGCCGAACCTGCTGGAGCAGATGCAGGCCGACCCGCTGCTCAAGCCATTGCAAAACATGCTGGGGAGTTTCGCCGTCCCGATGCTGAGCGTTGCAGCCATTGCGGGTTGGTACGGAAGCCAGAAGCCCGGCCTTGCCGATCTGCGGGGTGCAGAATATGACGCGCTCTCTGGTGCGGTACTCGCGATCGGGGCGACGCTTCTGCTTCGCGCCGTTGTCGGAGAGAACATGCCGGCCTTCATTCCGCCAGAGGAAAGCGCGAAACCCGGCATGATGCAGGGGCTCTCGGCCGGGCTGATCGAAGAAATCCTGTTTCGCCTGGGTACCTTGCCGCTGGCCTACTTCGGCCTGAGGAAGACGCTCGGCGAGCAACGCGCGAAACTGGCTGCCATCGTCATTACCGGGCTTCTCTTCGCGCTCTCCCACGAGCTGACCGGTGCGAGCTTTCACGGGCAGCTGTTTGCGACCCGCACCATTCTGCCCGGCTGCGTAATGAGCGCACTGTTCTTTGCGGTCTCTCCGACCTTTATCGTGGCGCTTCACTGCACCGCTCACCTGATGATTCCGTTTCTATTTCGATAGGACCATTTCGCTCAAATTTGCCTTGACGCGAGCACGACCCCGCGCGAGGATCTGCAGGCAGAGGATCACAGGTGCCGCCGGAAGAACCACCCAGTACGACAAATGCGCGCTACCGCATCGGTACGGTTGCCACGCTGACCGGAATTTCCACTCACGCGTTGCGTGCATGGGAGCGGCGCTACCATGGCCTGCAACCGGTTCGCACGCCCGGCGGCGACCGCCTCTACAACGATCAGGACATCGAACGGCTTCGCCTCATCAAGCAGCTTCTTGAGCGCGGCCATGCCATCAGCGAAGTGGCGAACCTTCCGGCGAGCGAGCTCGAATCCCTTCTCGGCAAGCATCCTGAAAAAACTCCGCCGCCTGTCGCACCCGATTCCGTCGGTGCCGACATTCAGGAATCATTCTTCGAGGCGCTTCGCATCTTTGACCTCGAACAGGCCGCCCGGATTCTTTCGCGTGCAGCCGTTGCACTCGATCCACGCACACTCATTTTCGAGGTTGCAGCACCCATGATTCAGGAAGTGGGCGACCGCTGGGAGAGCGGCGATCTGCGCATCGCTCACGAACATGCGGCCAGCAGCCTGTTCCGCAACCTGCTCGGCGCGCTGATTCGAACCTATTCGCCCGATTCCGATGCCCCCGACGCAGTGATTGCTACGCCCGCCAATGAGCTCCACGAGTTTGGCGCCTTGCTGGTCGCCATGCTCGCCGTCTCACGCGGCTGGCGCGTGACCTACCTCGGCCCCAATCTGCCGGCCGAGGAAATCGCTCACGTAGTAGAGGTGCGAAAGGCGCAGCTCCTGCTGCTCTCCCTCGTGCTTCGCGATGACCCGGTTCGCGGGGCGGAACTCAAAGTGCTCGACCGACTTGTGCCCACGAGCGTCACCATCGTTGCAGGCGGACGGGCAGCCGAGGAAGCGCGCCAGTGGCTGCCCCGCGTGGAGCGAATCGGCACGCTGCGCGAGCTCGATCGCTTCCTGCAGCAGCGGGCCGCCGCATCGCGCCAAAACACCTGATTCCCCCGCCCGCGCGCCGGCGATTGTCGGCCCTTGCATCCATGTGCCAGA
>JAGRBM010000012.1 GCA_020434085.1 Chrysiogenia bacterium
CGGCCCGCGCCGCCGACTCGGCGCCGGCGCGCCGGGCGAAGCTGACCAAATTTATTTCAACCACGTGTCGTAGGGTGTCACGTCACCCGCGGCCCCAAACCCAAGGAGAACCGGATGAAATCCGTGCCTTTTGTAACCTGCCTCTATTCAGGAGCCGACCGGATGGAGTTCGAAGTGGAGATCTGCCAGGCCCGCACACGGGCCACCGAGAAGCTCACCCTCTCACCGGCCGCCAAGGGGAATTTCAAGACCCTGGAGCGTTTTTGCGAGCGCCACGGGCTCGATGTGCGAGACTTCATTCAGAAGCTCTCCAGCGCCTCCGAGGAGCCCGCTCTCTCGATTCTGGGAGGTGGAGCATGAACGTGCGTGTGCCAACCGACCTGAAGCACCTCGCCACCCGCCCCAGAGCCGAGGCCGGCACAGCCGAGGCGGACCTGTGTCCAGGCTGCATTCACGGGGTGAGCGTGGCCTTTCGCTCACGAAAGCCTGAGTGGAGCTGCGCCAAGGGAGTCTTCTCGCTCAGCGAGCGGCGGCTCTCGGGCCCGGTCACCGAGTGCGGGGCATTTGAGAGCATCCGCCGCCAATGAGCGACTTTGCGCGCATCAAGGACGCCGTGCCGCTCCTGGACTTCATCCTTCGCGAGAGCGGCGGCCGGGTCGGAAAGAAATTCTCAGGCTACGTGCAGCTTGAAGCCTGCCCGTTCTGCGGAGGGCACGAATGCTTCAGCGTGCATGACGCAGAGGAGCGCTACTTTAAGTGCTTCCAGTGCGAGGCGCGCGGTGACATCTTCGGCTTTGCCCGTCTCTGGAAGGAGGAGCTTCGCTCCCCTATTGAATCCCTGCGGTACGTTGCGCAGGCCGCGGGAATCGAGATCGGGGATGCCCAGGAGGCTGCAACCCAGACCGCGAAGCAGCGTATCTGGGAGGAGGCGACGCGGTATTTCCAGGGCGTGCTCTTTGCTCCTCGCAATTCCGCGCCGCTTGCTTATTTGACAAGCGCGCGGGGTCATTCACGCATAGTGCTCGAAGAATTCGGCATCGGTTTCACCGACGGCGCGCTGGCGCGCCATCTTGAAAAATCCTTCTCGCACGATGAGCTGCTCTCCTCGGGGCTCGCGCTCAGCCAGGGCGGGCGAGTGCTCGACAAATGGCCTCCCGGCTACTTCGTCTTCCCTCACAAGATGTCCTCACGGAAGGGTTTCGCCGAGATCGGGGATTTCACCCTTAAGCCCTTCGGCGAAGGAAAGCGGCCGATCCGGTTGCAGAGCGAGTATCGGGAGCCCGGCTGTCTGTTCTTTAATCAGGGGGCGCTCTCAGGCGACGAGATCGTGGTCGTGGAAGGGCAGAACGACCTGCTGAGCATTGTCGGGCGCGGCGAATACCCGAACGTCGTCGCCACCTGCGGCCAGCTCACCGAGGGGCAGATTGAGCTTCTCAAGAAATCCTGCAGGAGCATCTGCGCCTGCTTCGACCGCGACGATGCGGGAAAGAAATATTTCAAAAAACTCGAAGCGGCGCTCCGACCCGAGTTGCTCCCGCCGCGCCTTCGCCAGATCGCCGGAGGCGAGGAAACGCGCCTGCGGCGCGTTGAGTGGTTCGGAGAAGCCAAGGACATCGATGAATACCTGCGCGGCAGGCCGCAGCCCGCCGAAGCCTTTGCAAGGCTTCTTTCGGGAGCGCGCGCCCATTACCGGCCGCTTACCGAGTGTCTCTCGATCTTCCGCTCCCATGCTGCCGACCGCAAGCTGAAGTTCGATTCCCCCGAAGCCGCGAAGATTCAGGGCCAGATCATCTTCGAGTGGCTCGGCGGCGAAAAGAGCTTCTTTGTCGAAAGCTCGGGCGCCCAGCGCCCCTATCTCGTCTACAACCACAAGGTCTATCCGCTCACCCAGGAAAACCAGTGGTTCCGCGCACTGCTCTACGACCTGGCCGACATCGTCTGCGCCGAAGCGCGAAGCCGCGCCATCTTCGATACGCTCGAATGCCGCGCACTTCTCGAAGGCCGCCAGATCGAGGTCTCCCCCTGGCTTCACGTTCAGAATGACTCGGAAATCTTCCTGCACACCGCAAGGGCCGATGATGCCGTGCTGCGCATCGCTCCGGGGAGCGTCACCGTCGTGCCCAATGCCGAGAGCTGCCTCCTTCGCCCATCGAACAAGATGCAGCCCATCTGCTTCGATCCCAGTGTGGACATCCGGTCCGCGCTTTCCGATTTTTCCTCGCTCTTCCTAGCGAATCTCGCAACAACTGCCGAGAACCGGCTGTTCATTGCAGGCTGGATCTTCAACGTCTTCATGCTCGGATTCTCGCGCGACCGCGCGATTCTGCAGTTTACGGGCGGCGCGGCCTCGGGAAAGACGACGGCGGCGAACCTGGCGTCCCTGCTCATTTACGGCGAGGACTGGGTGGGAAAATCGAAGACCGCTTCGGACTATGCCGACGGTATGACCAACCCGCTCATGATCAAGGACAATTTAGAAGCCCGCGACATCGACCGCGGGACGCTGAACTTTCTCCTGGCCGCGGCCACGGGAACCGTCAATCAGAAGCGCAAGGGCGGGACTGACAGTGAAAACGTCTACGAGCGCCTCAACAACCAGGTGCTCTGCACTGCAATCGAACCCTTCGAGGCCCATGAGCTCATCACCCGGACGTGGACGATTCACTTCGAGCCCCATCACCGAAGTCCCGCGTTTCAGAAGACGGCCGTGATCGAGCGAATGAAGGAGCAGCGCTCCAAAATCCTCTCGGCCTTCTTTCTGATACTTGCTGGTGACATTCTCCCGACCTATGCCGAGCGGCGCCGGTTCTATCTGGGCCACATCCGCCAGTGCTTTCCGAGCCATTCAAAACAGAGACTCGATGAGTTTCTTGCCGGGCTCTTCGTGCTGGTCGAGGGGCTTCTGAAATACCTCCCCGCCGCCAGGCACATCCCGGCCGACCATGCGACCCGGGCGCTCATTGACGAGACCTTCCGCGCCCAGGAAGAAGTCGCACGGGAGACTGAGGAGCAGACGAGCCCGGTGCTCTTCTTCCTGACCGAGCTCTCCAAGGAATTCTTCTTCTGCGAGAGCAGCAGGAACTTCCAAAGTGAGTACAAGCTGCGCCTGGATGATTCCTGCCTCATCGGGGGCGCCGGCTCGCAGTTTGTCTTCCGCGCCTCCTCCTCCGATCTTTTCGGGGCCTTCAAGTATCTGGCGAAGAAGCGCGGCTTTACCGAGTGTTTCACCAGTGCCCAGCAGCTTGGGGCTCGGCTTTCGGACTCGCGAGAGACGCTCGCTCGCGCGGGCTGGGAAGTCGATGCGCGCATCTCGCGCGGCAACCGGATTTATCACTTCAGGAAGCAGCGGGAGGACGAGGCGTGAGCGAGCCCTTCGTAAGGGTACTCGCCCGCGTCGTCGGGCGCGCTGTTTCCGAAGAGGAGGCGCGCCGGGCGCTGGAGCGAATCCGGACGCTTACCGAAGTCCTGGAAGACATCCGGCGCGGCCGAAACGAAATGCGAAGCAGCAATGCACATCCGCCGGAGAAAAGGGATGAAATCCCCGCAGAAAATGCTTGACTGAAAACCGGGATTTGCCCGATGCTGCGGGGTTGATCGGAAGGAGAGAAAACCGTGCAGGCATCTACAAAGGCTTTCGGGTTTGCCAGAGTGAGCAGCGAAGATCAGGCGCGAGGCGGCATCTCGCTGGGGCTCCAGATGGACGCCATTCGCGCTTACTGCGCCGCAAAGGGCCTCGATCTTGTAAAGACATGGGAAGTGGCCGAGACGGCCAGTTTCGACGATGAGCGCGTGCGCTTCAAAGAGATGCTCGAAGAGTATTCTTCGTCCGAAGAGGTGCCGCACCTCGTCTTCTACAAGGTCGATCGCTCGAACCGGAACACCTGGGACCACGCGCGGCTCGAAGATCTTGTGCGAAAACGCGCCAAGCACCTGCACGCGGCTTTGGATCACTTTCACCTGCACAGGGAAGCGCCGCCGTCGGAATGGGATCGCTTCGAGATGATGGGGCTCTTTGCCAGGAGTGAGACCCGGCACCTCTCGGCCCGTGTGAAGAGCTGCATCGCCCAGCAGACAGCCCAGGGCCACTGGAGCTACAAGGCGCCGCCGGGGTATCGCAAAATCCCCAGAGGCGGCATCGAGCCCGACCCGCTGCAGGGGCCGCTCGTTGCCGAGCTGCTTGCCATGGCGGCAACCGGGAACTTTTCTCTCGACGTGCTCACCAAAGAGTCCTTGCGGCTTGGCATTCGCTACCAGGGCAAAGCGCTCTCGCGCTCAGCGATTCACCGCTGGCTCGTCGATCCGGTTTTCGCCGGGCCCTTCTATTCCAAGGGCACCCTCATCACGAACTACCGGCACACCCCGCTCATTGACTGGCGTACCCACGAGCGGATCAGAGAGCGGCTCTCAGACTACCGGCGGGTTGAGAAGAAGGTCCGCGAGCCCCAGGCGCTGAGCGGGGTCTTGGAATGCGCCGTCTGCGGAAACTCGATCACCTTCTTCTCGGCCAAGAAGGGCCGATACACCTACGGCTTCTGCGGAACCTGCAAGCGAAACGGGGTCAAGCACCCGTTTCTCGATGAGCGCGAGGCGGCCGCGCAGCTGCGCGGCATCGCCGCCCAGGCGATACTGGCGCCCGAGGCGTCCAAGCTTCTTGAGGCCGGGCTCTACGAATATCGAACCCGAAAAACCGAGGCTCTCCAGGCGCGCAGGGCGAGTATTGAAGCCCGCCTTGAGGCTCTCCGGCAAAAGCTCTCCAGAGCCTTCGAGGCGCTCACAGAGGGCGCCGTGGACGGCGAAACCTACGCCCGGAATACCAACGCCTGGCGAAGCGAAAAAGAGAAGC
>JAGRBM010000013.1 GCA_020434085.1 Chrysiogenia bacterium
GATGGATCAGCACGCGTAGCGTTCCGGTTTGTGATGACGATGGCCGCATGGTTCGGATGGCCGGCGTTGCAGAGGACATCACCCGCCGGAAGAACGAAGAGCTGGCCAGGCTCAAGATCGAGGAGGGTATGCGCCGGACGCAGCGCCTGGAGAGCCTGGGCGTGCTGGCCGGCGGACTTGCACACGATTTCAACAACCTGCTCGGCGCGATCCAGATCAACGTCGAGCAGGGGCTCAAGGACCCCGGTGACGAGGAAAAAGTCCTGCATGTGCTCACCCAGGTGCAGGGCGCCGCCACGCGCGCGTCAACGCTCACCAACCAGATGCTTGCCTACGCCCAGCAGCAGGAAGTCCGCCGCACGCAGTTCAGCCTCGGCGAGGCCGCCACCGAACTGGGCGGACTGCTCCGTGCCACCATCTCCCGCAAAACCGACCTGCAAATGGAAATGGAAGAAAAGGATCTGTGCATCGATGCCGATGCCGCGCAGATCCAGCAAGTGATCATGAACCTGATCATCAACGCCTCCGAAGCGGTCGGCGATCGGGGCGGCATGATCGCGGTTCGCTGCGACCGGCGCGCCTGGAGCAGCGCGGAACTTCGTGACTTCCAGGTCGGCGCGGACCTCGCCCCTGGCGAGTATGTGAGCCTCCAGGTCACGGACTCGGGTAGCGGCATGGACGCGCAGACGCACGAACACATCTTCGATCCCTTCTTCACTACAAAGTTCCAGGGCCGCGGCCTGGGACTGGCCGGCGTGGTGGGCACCGTGACCGCGCATGCAGGCGCAATTCATGTCGTGAGCGCGCCGGGGAAGGGGACCACCTTCACCGTGCTGCTTCCCCCGTGCGCTGAGATCCGCGAAGCAGCCGCCGCCGCGCAGGCGCCCGCCGAAGGACTCTGGCGCGGCTCGGGCACCATCCTCGTTGTCGACGATGAGGAAATGATTCGCGACTCCGCCATCCTGCTGCTCGAAGAACTGGGCTACGAGACGCTCAGCGCCTCCGACGGGCCCGGCGGCGTGCAGGTTTTTTCCGAAAACCGCGCGCGAATCACCGGCGTGCTGCTGGACCTGACCCTGCCGGGCCTTGGCGGCACCGAAGTCTTCGAGCGCATCCGCGCCCTCGATCCAGCCATACCCGTCGTGCTCACCACCGGCTACACCGCCGGCGACGTGGCCGACGTCCTCAAACACGAACACGTGGCCTTCCTGCACAAACCCTTCGGGATCAAGGAACTGGTGGAGGTGATGCGGGAGTTGGGGTAGGGATTAGGAATCCGCCAGCTTCTTGAACGTCTCGTAGTATTCCGTCATGACCCGTTTAGCTGCCTCCCTGACTTTCTCACGGTGCTCGTCTTCTTGAGCAGTCCGCACCGGACGTACGAAGAGGGCGTTTCCATCCGTCAGGATCTCTAACTCCGTCTCCCGGTCAATGTTGAGCAGTTCGAGAATGGGCTTTTCGATGACGAGACCGAGACTGTTCCCGATGGGGGTGAGGCGTTTCTTCATGGCCATACTCCGTTATTACGAGTGTATTACTCCTGTCTCGACAAGCAAACTGGTCCAACCACTGGACAACCCAATCACTGGTGTGGTAGCGTCGCTCTCACAGGCGGGGAGAGTGCCTTTTGGGCCGATTTCAGACCTTCCCCCGGTGAAAGGAGCGCAGCTCCCCATGGCCAAGGCGGCGTTTCAGCCGGTTCGCAAGGAGTCCATTTCCGAGGAAGTGGCGGCGCAGATCCGCAAGGAGATCCTGCGCGGGACCTATGTGCCAGGCGAAAAGCTGCCCAGCGAGCGGGA
>JAGRBM010000014.1 GCA_020434085.1 Chrysiogenia bacterium
ACTCGGACCTTGGCGCGGGATTCCGCATTGCGACCTACGACCTGGAACTGCGCGGCGGCGGCAACCTGCTGGGTGACTCCCAGTCGGGTCACATCGCCGCGGTCGGGCTGGAGCTCTATACCGAGCTGCTCGAAGAGGCGGTGCACGAGCTCAAGGGCGAGGCTTGGCACGAGCGCATCGACCCGGAAGTGAACCTCGGACTCGAGGCGCACCTGCCCGATGACTACGTTCCGGACGTGGGAGAGAAGATTAATTTTTATAAAAAACTCTCCAACGCCCTGACCGATCAGGAGCTGCAGGACGTCGCCGACGAGCTGATCGACTGCCACGGCCCGCCGGGCGAGCCGGTGAAAAACCTGCTGGGAACCCTCCAGGTGGGCGTTCTGGCGCGGGAGATGAACGTGACACTGGTGGAACTCAAGGGC
The DNA here is from genome assembly GCA_020434085.1 of Chrysiogenia bacterium. Taxonomy (NCBI): domain Bacteria; kingdom Pseudomonadati; phylum Chrysiogenota; class Chrysiogenia; species Chrysiogenia bacterium. Next base: position 426 of record JAGRBM010000014.1, read on the forward strand.
AGCGACCTGTCCATTCGTTTCCACGAGGACCTCTCGCGCGGGGTGGAGATCAACCAGGAGAAACTGCTGGGGCTTGTCACCGCCGAGCCACAGCGCTACCGTTTGCGCCCTGATATGCGGTTACTGGTGAAATTGAGCGCCGAAGAAGCCGAAGACCCGGCCGCTTCCACCAGAAAGATCCTCGCCGCGCTGCGCTAGCGGGCGGGGAAGCCGGGTATCGGACGGGTTGGGGAACCCGGGGATCTGACACGAAATCTATGAAGAACCCAAGCGGTTCAAGGAGTTCCACTGGAATGAAAAGCCATCGCAATAGCTGGATTCTGGCGCTCTGCGCCCTTGCCCTCGTCCTGACGGGTGCCTGCGACAAGAACAAGGACAAGCCCGCAGCCGGTGCCGAGGGCGCTTCGAGCTCGGCCGAGATGCCCGACATGCCCAAGCCCACCGGCGAAGTGCTGGCCACGGTCAACGGCGTGGATGTCTACACCGACGAATTCATGCAGGCCGCGCGCCGCCTGCCGCCGACCAGCCGCAGCGGTCTGATGCAGCCCGACAAGCGCAAGAAGTTCTTCGAGGACTTCGTCGAGGACAAGCTCCTCTATATTGAAGCCAAGTCCCGCGGCCTTCAGAACGATGAAGACGTCGCCCGCCGTATCAACGAATACGCCGAGCGCGTCACCATCCAGGCACTGCGTCGTGACATCCAGCGCCAGCCTGTCGACGATGCGAAGATTGAAGAGTACTACAACTCCCACATCGAGGAGTTCACCCAGAACCGCGGCCGCTTCTCCATGATCCTCAAGCGCCGTCCCCCCAACCGCACCCCCGAGGACGACAAGCGCATCGAGTCCGAGATCAAGGCGATCTACAAGAAACTCCAGGGCGGCGGCGACTTTGCGGCCATCGCCAAGAAAGAGTCGCAGGAACCCCGCAGCGCCCAGGTGGGCGGCGACATGGGTTTTGTCGATCTCTCGCGCTGGTCTGCCCGCGTGCAGGAAGAGGGCGAGAAGCTCAAGGTGGGCGAGCTCAGCCAGCCGTTTGAAGTCGGCTATGGCTGGATCATCCTCAAGCGCACCGAGAAGGAAAAGACCATCACCGCGCCGCTCTCCGAAGTGAAGCCCCGCATCGCCCAGCGCATGCGCGTCGCGGCGGTCGACAACTTCAAGGAAGACCTGCGCGGCAACGCGAAGATCGACGTGAACGACAAGCTGCTCTACTCCCTCGATCTGGGCATGGGTGGAGCCAAGCGTTCGAGCGCGCCGGCACAGGCTGAAGAGCCCGCCGCCGAGACGCAGGAAGCGGCCCCGGCAGAGGGCGGCGCCGAGCAGTAAGGAAGCGCGTTCACGACCCACGGCGTGAGATATTTCAAAAACAACTCCATGATGCGAGGGGTACGGTCCTGGGCCGTACCCCTCGTCGTCTTGTCGGCGCTTTTCTTCTGCGCAGCTTGCGAGAAGGAAATTCCGATCGAGCAGCGACCGGTCCTCGTCGTCAACGGCGAGAGCCTGGGGCTCGGCGCGTTCTACCAGGCCTTCGAGCGTGAAGCTGTCAACGCCGGTGACCTGCCGGAAGGATCGCCGCAGCGTCTTCGCGAGCAGGTCTCCTTTCTCCAGCGCATGGCCGACCGGATGGTGCTCGACCAGTACGCCCGCACCTCGGGCGTGAAGGTCGACGAAAAGGCGCTGGCCGAGGAAGTCCAGCGGCTCAAGTCCGGCTACGACGACGTGGGTTTTGAGCAGATGCTCGTCGAGCGCCAGCTCACCGAGGCCGAGTGGGTGGATCTCATTCGCAGCCGGAAGCGCTCCATGCTCGCGACCGAGCAGGCCCTGGCGACCAGGATCGCCGAGCCCACCGAAGAGGAACTGCGCGAGTACTACGAAGCCCACATCGAGGAATTTTCCCAGCCCAAGCAGGTGCACGCCCGCCAGATTCTCGTCGACTCGGCGGAAAAGGCCGAAGAGCTGCGCACCGAGATCCGCCGCGGGGCGGACTTCGCCGAAGTGGCCAGGGCCAACTCCCTTTCCCCGGACGCCTCCAGCGGGGGCGATCTGGGCTACTTCTCGGCCGGATACATGCCGGTTGAATTCGATCAGGCAGTGTTTATGCTGCGGCCCGGGCGGGTCTCAAAGGTGGTGGCCAGCCCCTACGGGTATCACCTGTTCCTGGTCGAGGACATTCGCCAGCCCCACCAGGTGAGCTTTGAGGAAGCCAGGGAAGAAATCCGCGAGCGCCTGCGTACCGACCGCATGCGCGAGGTGCATGACAAGTGGCTTCACGAACTGCGCAAGCAGGCGAACATCGAATTTCACGCCGAACTGCTGATGCAATGAAATTTCGTCCGACAATTCTCTGGCTTCTCCCGGCGCTGCTGATTGCGGCGGCTCCCGCGCGCGTCGCCGCCGCGGAGGTGGTCGAGCGCATCGTTGCCGTGGTGGGCGATGAGGTCGTGTTGCTCTCGGATCTCGAATCCGCGCTCGATGCGCTCGTTGCGGTCAATCGTGCCGGTTTCGACGCGCAGGCAAAGGCCGCCGGGCTCGATGAGGCCGAGCGCGATGAGTGGATTCGCAAGCAGCTCGCCGGGCAGGCGCCGCAGATCCTCGAACAGCTCATTCGCGACAAGGTCGTGCAGGCGCGCGCCAAGAGCCTGGGCGTCGTGGTGACCGAGTCCATGATCGACGCGCAAATCGATTCGATTGCCGAGTCGCAGGGCGTGACCCGTGACAAAGTGAAGGCGCAGCTCGCGAGCCAGGGCTATAGCTGGGAAGACTATCGCGACGAACTTCGGCAGGGTATTCTTCAAAGCGAAGTGCAGCGCCGCGTCGCGCGCGGCGTGCAGGTGAGCGAAGCCGACGAACGCGCGCTATTCAACCAGGAATACGCCAGCGGCGGCCCCGCCGAAGTGCACCTGCGATTGCTCTTCCTGCGCGGCGATACGCCCGAAAAGATGAAGGCCGCACAGAAAAAGGCCGCCGCGCTGCTCAAGGAGATCCGCGGCGGCGCTGATTTCGCGAAGGTCGCGGCCGAGAACACCGAGGGCCCGGCCGCGAACCTGGGCGGCGATGTGGGCTTCCTCAAAAAAGGACAGATGATTCCCGAGGTGGAAGCCTCCGCCTTCAACCTCAAGGACGGTGAGGTGAGCGAGCCCATCAAGACCGCGCAGGGCATGTTCCTCATTCAGGTGATCGAACGTCGCGGCGGTGCCGATGTTTCCTTCGAGGACGTGCGCGACCAGCTTCGCGAACGCATCTTTGGCGAACGCGCGCGAAAAGCCTTCAACGCCTGGCTCGCCGAACAGGAACAACAGCTTCACATCGAGCGCAAGCTCTAGCACGGAGGCCGGCCCATGAGCGCCGCAATGTACTCCGAAAAAGCCGTGCGCATCGGCCTGACCATGGGCGATCCCCAGGGTGTGGGGCCCGAACTGCTCGTGCGCGGCGTTGATGCCTGGCAGGGGGAGGCCTTCCTTCCCGTTGCGCTGGGTGATGCCGGCCTGCTCCGGCGTGCCGCCGAACAGTTCGCGCCCTCGCTGCATGTCGAAACCGTGCTCGCCGACGCCCTGCCGATCGCACCGATTCCCCACACGCTCTATTGCGTCAACCTCTCGGAGATCAGCGCCGCGGAATTAAAGGACGCGCAGCCGCCGGGCTTTCGATTCGGTCGCGAAGTCTATCGCTATCTTGTCACCGGGATCGAGCTCGCCATGGCCGGGCAGCTCGACGGCCTCGTGACCGCGCCGCTGGCCAAGACCGCGCTCCAGGCGGCGGGCATCGACGCGCCCGGCCACACGGAGATCCTCGCAGAGAAGTCGGGCGTGGGCAGCCGCTTCGCCATGATGCTCGCGGGACCGCGTCTTCGCGTGACGCTGGCAACGGTGCACGTGCCGCTGCGCAAGGTGCCAGAGGTGCTCAGTGCCGCACGCATCGAGGAAGTCACGCGGCTGACCCAGGAATGGCTGACCAGGTATTTCGGCATCGTGCTGCCGCGCATCGCGGTGGCGGGCCTCAACCCCCACGCGGGCGAGTCGGGAATGCTCGGCAGCGAGGAGGCCGACCTCATCGCCCCGGCCATCGCGCGCCTGAAAGCCGAGGGCCTCAACGTCAGCGGCCCCCATGCCCCCGACACCGTTTTCTACCGCGCCTACGAGGGCGACTACGACGCCGTCATCGCCATGTACCATGACCAGGGCCTGGCGCCGCTGAAGCTCGTGCACTTCCACGACGG
>JAGRBM010000015.1 GCA_020434085.1 Chrysiogenia bacterium
GCGTACCGCCGCGCTGCAGAGCCGAAACACCGCCCGCACAACCCCCTCAGTCACCTTCGGTGACAGCTCCCCCGGAAGGGGAGCAGGGATGGTTGGGGCTCAGGCCCTTCTTTTTTCAGTATGGGAAAGAAAGAAAATCCCGCAAGGGGCGTGACCCACGATGGCCCACGATGGACCGAAATGACCCGAGATGGACCGCAGAATTTACGTGGACCACATGAGTTCTCCGACGCACTGCGTATGGTGCTGGTCTCCAAGTTTTCGTAAAGTCAGTGCAGGGGTATGGGGTAACGCGGGAGTCGCGTATGCCCAGCTTTGAGCCTTCGGATCAGGGTTCTTCCGGCACGCCGGAGAAATCTCCGGTTTCACCTGCCAGCAAGATCGGCCCGATTATTCTTATCTTTGCTTCGCTTGGCGTCCTCTATTGGTGCGCGTATCCATCAAAGATCGTCAGCGCCGCATCCTACGACATTTACTATGCGGTCTGGTACAGCCTCGTCTCGCCACTGTCCGGCATCACATTCACATTTCCGTGGCTCAAAGGTGCCGAACTCGGCGCAAAAGCGTCGCTTGCGTCGCTCTCTTTTGGCGTCCTGATTGGGGCGCTGGCAGCACACAAGGGCATAACCCGTCCGGTGCTACGCGGCGTCGTGGGTGTTTTCGCTCCGCTTCCGATGCTCATTGGCTGGATTCCCTGCGCGGTGATCGTAGGCTTCCTCGCTGTCACCACCGGCTTCATGCCCGGCGGCCAACCGCAAGTTGTCGCAACAAACAGTCCGATTGGACTCGACGAAATGGCTGCGCGGCTCAAGGCTCACGTCAGCGCCCTGGCCACGGATATCGGAGAGCGCAGCGCCTTCTCCACGCCGGAAATGCTTTCCCGGAGTGCCGACTACGTCCGAAATGAGTTCCGAAAACTTGAGTATGAAGTGATCTCCAATGCCTTTGAGGCCGGTGGTATCGACGTGGAGAACCTCGCGACGGTCATACCGGGCAGCAAGCGCCCCCACGAAATCGTCGTAGTCGGCGCACACTACGACTCGGCGCTGGGAACGCCCGCTGCAAACGACAATGGGAGCGGAATTGCCGCGCTCCTCGAACTCGCGCGTGCCTTGCGCGGCAGGAACCTGGATCGCGCGCTTCACCTCGTTGCCTTCACAACCGAGGAACCCCCGTTTTTTCAGACCGGAGAAATGGGAAGCATGCAGTATGCGAAGCACCTGCGAGGAACAAACGACCATGTCGTGGCGATGCTCTCTCTCGAAACACTTGGCTACTACTCCGACGTTCCGGGCTCGCAGCGCTATCCGCCGGGTCTTGATGCGTTCTACCCGCACACCGGAAACTTCGTCGCCTTTGTCGGCAATGTTGGATCGTTCGGATTGATGCGGCAGTGCTTGAAACAATTTCAGCAGGCCTCCACCTTTCCCAGCCAGGGTGCCGCGTTACCCGGATTTCTGCCGGGCGTTGGCTGGTCCGATCACTGGTCTTTCTGGCAACACGATTACGACGCGATCATGGTCACCGACACCGCCCCGTTCCGGTACTTCGACTACCACGAAGCCAGCGATACCCCGGAGAAGATCGACTACGAACGAATGGCCCAGGTCGTCAGCGGTCTGGAATCCGTCGTGATCGATCTGGCGACGGTTGCCGAGAGCTAGTTTTCCAAACAATTCCAGTGACTTACCCATCCTCCATCAAAATCGCGCACCGCGTCAAGAATTCTCTTGACATCCCGCGTCATTGTCGTATTTTGTAATACATCAAAACGATGCTAACCCTATGGAGGTTTGAGACAATGGACATTCAGCAGATTCAGGAAGAGATTCGCAAGAACATGGAAGAAGTCCGCGCCAACGTGGAAAATGCGGTCAACTATCTCTCGGGCAGCGA
>JAGRBM010000016.1 GCA_020434085.1 Chrysiogenia bacterium
AGAAACTCTCGAAGCCCGCGCTGGAAAAACTGCGCGCCCACCGCTGGGGCGGCAACGTGCGCGAGCTGCGCAACGTGATTGAGCGCGCCGCCATCCTCAGTGAGTCCGATACCATCGATGCCGACACTATCTGGTTTGACGATCTCTCGGCCAGGCCCGAGGGCGACTTCCTGGATCGCCACCCCGAGCTCTCGGGAATGAGCGTCGAGGACGTCGAGCGCGAGATGATCCGCGCGGCCCTCAAGCGCACCGGTGGCGTCCAGAGCAACGCCGCCCGCCAGCTCGGTATTCCCAAGAGCACACTCGCTGGGAGAATCGACAAGCTTGGGCTGCGCGAGTTGCTCGCGGAACTGAGCGGTAAATAGTACCCAGCCTTCCCTGCTCCCCCGTCGGGGGAGCGGGGATTGAATTATTGTCTCTGACACTGTGACGCCTGCTGACACGCCCCCGACCTAGTGTTGGCTCAACGCCGGTTCCGCGGCGGAGGACTTCACGCAAGAGGTCCGCCAGGGTTCTTACCGAGCCTCGCGGGACGAGCGGGCAGGCCGGGTCATGGTCACCTCTTGTCGGGGGCTGCACGCCGCGCCGGGACAACCGTTCCCGGCCGCATCCCACCACCCGAACCACCATGAACCACTCTTCCTCAGACCCCGGCAGTGGGGGCTGCGGCCCGGTCCTGCCCGTCTCAGGGCTTTCTCGGCCCCGTGCGTTCCGGGCTCGCGTCCAAAAGTGAGTGAGCATTCATTGACCGCCCCCGCCGCGCTGTGTACTACTCGCAGCGACGCCGACGGTCGGTGCCTGCCGCGCGAAAGCGCTCCCCCGCAGGCCCCGCGCGGCGATCCCAACCCGCGGGGGACTCCCATGTTTGAATTCAACCAGACCCAGAAGATGGCCGAGAAGATGATGCGCGGTTACGTCGAGAAGGAAATCCTTCCCCACGTGGCAGCGATGGACCGCGGCGACATGCTGCCCTACGACCTGTTCCGCAAGATGCACAAGGAACTGGGGCTTCGCATCGCCGCTGAGAAAGCGATCAACAAGGCCATTGCACGAAAGCGCGCCGAAGAAGCAGGCGAAGCGCCCGAAGAGAAACCGGAAAAGGAGAATGCCAAGGGGGACGAAGATGACCTGAGCGGTGGGCAGGACCCGCTGCTCATGGCGATCCTGATGAAGGAACTCTCGCGCGTCTCGCCGGGCTTTACGCTCTCCTACGGCGCCTCGCTCGGACTGTGCGGCTCGAACATCCAGAAGAAGGGCACGGCCGAGCAGCTTGAGAAATACGCCAAGCCGGTGCTGCTCTACGACAAGATCGGTTGCTGGGGCCTGACCGAACCCGACGCCGGCAGCGATGCCTTCGGCTCGATGAAGACCGTCGCCCGCCGCGATGGCGACTACTACGTGCTCAACGGGTCGAAGACCTTCATCACGAACGCCCCGCACGCGGATATCTTCGTGATCTACGCGCGCCTGGACAAAGGCCAGGGCGGCGAGAAAAACACCTGGCCGGTCAAGAGCTTCATCTGCGTGCGCGAGGACGAGGGTCTCTCCACCAGCGAGCCCATGGACAAGATGGGCATGCGCGACTCGCCGACGGGGCTGATCTATCTCGAGGACTGCCGCATTCCGGTGGACCGCATCCTGGGTACCGAGGAAGAAGAGTCCCGCGGCGACGGCAAGGAAGTCCTTCAGGGCGAGCGCTCGGGCATGCCGGCCATGGCGCTGGGGATCATCGAGCGTTGCCTGGAAGTTGCCACCAAATACGCCAAGGAGCGCGAGCAGTTCGGCCAGCCCATCGCCAACTACCAGGCCGTGCAGCTCCGGCTGGCGGAGATGTACATCGCCTATGAGAACTGCCGGAACCTGGTATTCAAGCAGGCCTGGCTCCAGCGCGAGGGCAAGCGCGACATGTTCTCGGCCCAGGTGGCCAAGGTCTACTGCACCCAGCAGGCGACCAAGGTCGCGCTCGACGCCATCCAGATTCTGGGCGGCAACGGCTACATGAAGGAATACTACGTCGAGAAGCTCATGCGCGATGCCAAGCTCCTGGAGATCGGCGGCGGCACCTCCGACATCAACATGATGGGCATGATGCGCGAGTATCTGGCGCGATCGAGCTGAGCGCACCCTTCAATGCTTGAGGACGGCGCCGCCGGGGCTCCCCCCGGTCGCGCTTTTCGTGTAGATTGACACCCATGGTCGGCAAGTTCGCAAAGGGAATCTTCACCGGGCTCGGCGCTCCAAAGCGCGGGATGTCCTTTCTTGGGGAGCACCCCAAGCTCATCTCGTGGTGCGTGATCCCGGTGATCATTAACTACCTGATCTTCGGCACGCTGGCGTATCTGGCGGGCAAGTTCATTCCCGAGCTCTCGGACATGATTCTGCCCGAGGCGACCAACTGGTTCTGGGACGTGGTGCGTTTTCTGCTGCAGGGGGTCGGCTACCTGATCGTCGGCGTGGCCGCCTACTTCCTGTTTGTCCCCGTGGCCGGGCTCATCGCCTCGCCCTTCAACGACATGCTGGCCGAGCAGGTGGGCATCCTGAAGACGGGCGAGGTTCCCGAGGGCGCGGGCTGGAAGAACTTTGCTTCCGACGCGCTTTTCTCAATCGGCGTTGAGGCAAAGAAGCTCCTGCTGCTGGTGATCCTGGCGGTGGGGACATTTCTCGTCGGGCTCATTCCCGTGGTTCAGGTGATTTCGCCGGTCGTGGGCGTGCTGGTGGGCATCTTCTACGTGGCGCTCGAATACATCGACTTCGCCATGGCCCACCGCAAATTGCCGTTTTCCGACCGCGTGGCGATGCTGGCCGCCGATCAGCCGGGCATGGCACTGGGCTTTGGGCTGCCGCCCTATGTGGTTGCACTGGTGCCCGTCGTGAACGTGCTGGTCATCCCGCTGCTCGCACCGGTGATGGTCGTCGCGGGCGCGCTGCTCTACTACGAGCACCTGGCGCCCGGGCATGAAGCGGTGGCGGAAGTCGCAAACTGAATTTTCTGGAATGATTCAAACGAAAACGCGCGGCATCTGCCGCGAGTTTCTTTTCAGGACATGTTCTTGAGCAGGAAGCTGGCCAGCAGGTCTTCGTCGCTGGTGGAGCCCTCGGGTGCGACCTGGGATTCGTCGAGCTTTTCTTCCTCGGGCTTGGGCGGCGCAGGAGCGGCAGCCGCCGGCGCGCCGGCCGGTTGCTCGGGGCGTCCGAGGTAGCCGGTCTCCACGTCGTAGGGCGTGTCGCCCAGGATCACCGACTCCATGTAGGCCTCGGCATTCATCGCGTCGAGCTGCTTCTTGGTCTTCACCTTCCCCAGCAGGCCGTGGGGATCGTCGCCACCGCCCGAGACGGTCAGAAAGCGCACAGCTTCCTCGAGCTGAAACACCTTCGGCCCTTCCGGCGCGGTCTTGAGAGTGAGCGTGTGGCCTTCGATGGAGATTTTCTCTCCCTCGGTCCACGAGTCGATCACCCGTTGTGAAAAGAACAGCAGCTTTGCCATGGGAATCGTTAAATCCGCAATCTTCTGGCGGGGTTACACCCCTCCCTCGAATTTCGAACTATACCAGCCCTTTGCGCCGCAACGCAACAAAAGCGCGCTCGCGCCGGTGGGCGGCGCTCCGGGATGCCTCTGGTAGCTCTTGCGCACCCAAAGCACTTGGAGCCGCGCGCGGGCGGGTCTAGCATTCCGCCACCGCTTCAGTGCAGATGTGGCGGGGGAAGCTCCTTATGACCGACCAGACTGAATCACGCAAGCTGCCCATCGGAGTGTTCGACTCCGGTGTGGGCGGGCTCACGGTGCTGCGAGAGATCCGCCGCCTGTTGCCAGGGGAGAGCACGCTCTATCTGGGAGATACCGCCCGCGTTCCCTACGGGACGAAGTCCCCGCAGACGGTGCAGCGCTACGGGCGCGAAGTAACCCGCGAGCTCCTGCACCGGGGCATCAAGCTGCTGGTGGTCGGCTGCAACACCGCTTCGGCCGTTGCGCTGGGCGTGCTGCGGACCGAGTTCGACGTGCCGCTGACGGGAGTGATTGTTCCCGGCGCGCGCGCGGCTGCCAAGGCGACGAAGTCCGGGCGCGTGGGTGTCATCGGCACGAGCGCCACGGTGCGGAGCGGTGCCTATGTCGAAGCCATCAAGGCCGCCGACCGCGACATCGAAGTCTTCGGCGTGGCCTGCCCGCTCTTTGTCGGACTGGTCGAAGAAGGCTGGACCGACGGCGAGATCGCCGAGCTTGCGGCGCGCCGGTATCTCGAACCGCTCTTCGAGGCGAAGATCGACACCCTCGTGCTGGGCTGCACCCACTACCCACTGCTGGCGCCGACGTTGGAAAAGGTCATGGGCGAGGGGGTTCGCGTCATCGACTCGGCCACGGCCACTGCCGAGGAGGTCGTGCACCTGCTGAAGGAAACCGAGCTGGCTGCGACCGACACCGGCAGCGACAGTCATCACTACCTGGTCACCGACTCGCGCGAGCGCTTCCTCGAACTCGCGCCCCGCTTCCTGGGACGCGAACTCGCCGGCAAGGTCGAGGAAGTTCAGCTCAAGACCGAGAACTAGGGGCTTCGCCCCATTTCTTCTCGGGACAGCGGGGCCGTGTAGGGGCGAGGCATGCCTCGCCCTCTCTATCTTCAGAGCGCCGCTTCGTTTTCGTCCGGGATTCGCCGCACGTTGAGCGCGAAGTTGTGGCAGATGGGGCAGTCGCGGCAGGCCTCGGGCAGCGGCGCCGAGAGATCGCCCAGCGCCTTGCGGAAATTCCTGTAGTCATCACCGGCCCAGTGCGCGGCGAGTGATCCTTCACCGAGCTTTCCAAATGCCACGGGTTCGAGCCTGCGGGCCTCCCCCTCACGCGGGACGCGCCAGACCGGGTAGGCCGCCATGCAGCACGGGCTCACCGCGCCGTCGGCGCGAAGGAAGGGGCGCTGCTCGGCGTAGGCCATGCACGCGTGCCGCTTTGTCGAGCGGAAATCCCCGAAGGTTGCGACTTCGATGCCGGCATGCATCGCCACGTCGGCGGCCTCGGCAATGACGCGCTGGGCGCGCAGCGCCAGCGCCGGGTCGAGCCCCGCGTAGTAGTGCGCGTCCACCGAGCGCCCAACTTCCGCGCTCTCGAAGGGAACGACGCTCTTGAACACGATCTGGTCGGCGCCCAGCTCGGCCGCCAGCTCGGCAAAGGCGCGCGCTTCTGCGAGGTTGTCCTGCATCAGCACGAACGAAAGCGAGATCATGGGCGAAGCCTTGCCGGCTCGCAGTTTCGCCACACGCACGACATTTTCGCAGACCAGCTCGAACTCGTCCTTGTGCTTGAGCGCGCGGTAGGTGGCTGCGCTCGCGCAGTCGAGAGAAACCATCAGGTAGGTCATCCCCGCATCGATCAGCCCGCGCGCCTTCTCCTCGGTGAGCAGCGAGCCCGCCGTGGTGAGCGTGACTTCGCTGGCCGCCTTGCTCGCCGCTGCGACGATGGCCAGGAGCTCCGGGTGGAGCAGCCCCTCGCCCCAGCCGGTAAAATCCACCACGTCCAGGGGCGCCAGGCTCTCGATCGTCTCGATCAGCGTGGCCGCGTCTGCGTGCTGGCGCTTTACGGTATCGGTATAGAAATTGAGCGGGCAGGGCGCGCAGTCATAGCCGCAGTGGCTCGAAAGCTCCACGGTAAGCCCGCGCAGGTCTTCGGGTCTGGCCACGGCGCGCGATGCCAGCCCAAGTCTGGAGAGAATTCCCATTGCTCTTGCGCGCCATGGTACCGCCTCGGCAGGGGTCTTGGGAAATGGCGTGGGGAACGGGTGCCTCTGCGTCTGTTCGTCCTTCGACAAGCTCAGGACGAACGGCATCTTTTCCCGTTCGCCCTGAGCTTGTCGAAGGGTGGAACGGGCCAGTGTAGTTTACGCAGGTGCGGCGGCGCCGTTGCCGTTCTGACCGCTGAACTGGAGCTCGTAGAGCTTGGCGTAGACGCCGCCTTCGGCGAGCAGGCTCTCGTGATTTCCCTGCTCGATCAGGTG
>JAGRBM010000017.1 GCA_020434085.1 Chrysiogenia bacterium
CAACCTGCACGCGGGCGCCGAGGACATCCTGGCGCTCTCGAATCTCTCGTCGAAGGACAACCTGTTCCGCATCGATTGCAGCGAGATCAAGGACCGGGTGGAGAGCCATCCGTGGATCAGCCAGGCAGCCGTCTACCGGCGCTTTCCCTCGACCGTCGTGATCGATGTCAGCGAGTGGCGCCCCGTCATGGCGGCCAACAGCGGGGAGGGCACCCTGCACCTGGTGAGTGAGAGCGGTGAGGTCTTCAAGCCCGCTGCGCTGAGCGAGGCGAGCGGCCTGCCGCTGCTGGCGGGCCTGACCGAGACCGAACTGACGCGCGGGAGCGTGCGCGCGCGCGAGGGAATCGCCAACGCGCTCGATGTGCTCGCCATTTCCCGCAGCGCGGGAATTCCCGGCGGGCGGGCCATTTCCGAGATCGAGATCATCGGCGCGGGCGCGGACGTCGCCGTGCTGTTTTCGGGAGAGGGGCGCACCGGCCCCTACGTTTTGCTCGGGCCGCCGCCCTTTGATGAGAAGTGGCAGCGGCTCGGCCGGCTCTGGAGCGATCTCGATTCGCGGGACGTGCAGCCGGCACGCATTCAATTTGTCAGCGATGCTCGCGCGGTGGTCGTACCGACCGGCCGCGGGGCTGCGAAGATTTAGAAGTTCTGAGGGCGCCAAGGCAGGCATATCGGAGGAGAAAATGGGGAAGAAACACGACAACATCGTGGTCGGCCTCGACATAGGGACCACAAAGACCCGGGCCGTCGTGGGAGAAGTCACTCCCAACGGCATCGATGTGGTGGGGATCGGTTCCCACTCGTCGAAGGGGCTACGCAAGGGCGTGGTGGTCAACATCGAGGCAACCATGGAGAGCATCCGCGAGGCGATTGAAGAAGCCGAGCTGATGGCGGGGGTGGAGATCACCAACGTCTATGCCGGCATCGCCGGGGCGCACATCCAGGGCCAGAACGAAAAAGGCATCATCGCCATCAAGAACAAGGAAGTCACCGAGCGCGACATCAAGCGCGTGGTGGACGCCGCGCGGGCGATCGCGATTCCGCTCGACCGGGAAGTGATTCACATCCTTCCGCAGGAGTTTGTGATCGACGACCAGGACGGTGTGCGCGAGCCCATCGGCATGAGCGGCGTGCGACTTGAGGCCAAGGTGCACATCATCACCGGTGCGGTCACCAGCGCGCAGAACATCATCAAGAGCTGCAACCGCACGGGTCTGATCGTCGACGACATCGTGCTGGAGACGCTCGCGTGTTCCGAGGCGGTGCTCAGCCAGGACGAGCGCGAGCTCGGCGTGGCGCTCATCGACATCGGCGGCGGCACGGCCGACCTGGCGATCTTCATCAACGGCGCGATCAAGCACACGGCGGTCATTCCCGTGGGCGGGGCGCACCTGACCAACGACATCGCCATGGGGCTTCGCACCCCCATCGCCGAGGCCGAGAAGATCAAGCAGAAATACGCCTGCGCCATGGCCGAGATGGTGGACGAGTCCGAGCAGATCGAGGTCCCCTCGGTGGGCGGGCGCAAGCCGCGCATCATCCCGAGGAAGATCCTTACCGACATCACGCAGCCGCGGATGGAGGAGATCTTCGACATGCTCGACGATGAGATCATTCGCTCCGGTTACAAGGACCTGCTGGCAGCAGGCCTCGTGATTACCGGCGGCGTCGCATTGCTCGAGGGCCTTCCCGAGCTGGCCGAGCGCATCACCAGCCTGCCGGTGCGCACGGGCCTGCCTCAGGGAATCGGTGGCCTCGTCGATGTGGTCAATTCGCCCATGTATGCCACGGGTGTGGGGCTGGTTCGCTACGGCGCCCAGCATCAGATCGCCAATCCCGGCTACCGGGGCGTTGGCGGAGAGCGCGTGCTCGGCCGGGTGGCCGACCGGGTTCGCGAATGGTTTGCAGATTTCTTTTAGGTCTGTTTTAGCCGCCTGCCCGGCGGGGTTCGAGGTCAAAAGGCCGGGCATGGCGCGTGAGGGATTCTCTTTGTAGGTGAGGAAGCAGTCGCAAAGAGTTGGCACGACCTCGGCCGAAAACGCGACAGCAGGAGTTTGCAGGGATGTTTGAATTTGAAGAGAAAGAAGATCGTATCGTGAAGATCAAAGTGGTCGGGGTCGGCGGCGGCGGAGGCAACGCGGTCAATCAGATGATCGACAGCGGGCTCTCCAACGTCGATTTTGCCGCGGCCAATACCGACGCCCAGGCGCTCGGTGCCAACAAGGCCCCGCTGCACCTGCAGCTCGGTCGGGAAACGACGCGCGGCCTGGGGGCCGGCGCCAATCCCGAAGTGGGCGCCTCGGCGGCCGAAGAAGACGTCGAACGCCTGCGTGAGGCCCTCGAGGGCGCCGACATGGTATTCGTGACCGCCGGCATGGGCGGCGGCACCGGCACGGGCGCCGCGCCCGTGGTGGCCCGCGTGGCCAAGGAGCTGGGCTGCCTGACCGTGGGCGTCGTGACCAAGCCCTTCTTCTTCGAGGGACTTCGCCGCAACAAGTTCGCCAACCAGGGGATCGAGAAGCTGCGCGATCACGTCGATGCACTTATCACCATCCCCAACCGCAAGCTGCAGGAAATTGCCGGCAAGGACATGCAGATGACCGAGGCTTTTGCCAAGGCCGACGAAGTCCTCTACCAGGCGGTAAAAAGCATCTCGGACATCATCACCGTGAACGGCCTGATCAACGTCGACTTTGCCGACGTGCGCACGATCATGGCCGATATGGGCCGCGCGCTTATGGGAACGGGCGTTGCCAGCGGCGAGCGCCGCGCCTGGGACGCCGCCCGTAAGGCGATCAACTCCCCGCTGCTCGAGGATGCGACGATCGAGGGCGCCCGCGGCGTGCTCATCAACGTGACCGGTTCGAGCTCGCTCAAACTCTCCGAGGTTGAAGAGGCTGCCATGATGATTCAGGAGGCCTCGCATCCGGACGCCAACATCATCTTCGGTTCGGTCATCGACGACACCTTCGAGGACACGGTGAAGATCACGGTGATCGCCACGGGCTTCGAGGCGCGACCGCAAGCGCAGAAGGGACGGGCCTCCGTTCCTTCGCAGGTGCGCGAGCCTTCGAACCGTCC
>JAGRBM010000018.1 GCA_020434085.1 Chrysiogenia bacterium
GAGCAGCGAGCTCTTGCCGACATTGGAGCGGCCTGCGAAGGCGACTTCGGCGGCCTTGTGCTTTGGCCAGTGGGCGGGCGCGCTGGCGGCAAGGATGAACTCCGCGTCCTGCCAGCGGCGCGAGCCCTTCGCCCCGGGGGCTTTTCGCATGGGTTACCTCAGCCGGGGCTGCCGTAGGAGTGGAGCCCGGATAGGAAGAGGTTTACCCCCAGGTAGGTGAAGATCACAACACCAAATCCCGCAATCGCCAGCGAGCTGGCCTTACGACCGCTCCACCCGCGCGCCATGCGCATGTGGATGTAGGCGGCGTAGGTGAGCCAGGTAATGAGCGCCCAGGTTTCTTTGGGGTCCCACTGCCAGTAGGTGCCCCAGGCATTGTTGGCCCAGATTGCGCCGGTCACCAGGTTGAGGGTCATGAACGGCAGGCCGATGAGCACGGCCTTGTAGCTCCAGTCGTCAACGATGCGCGCGGCGGGCAGCTTCTCGGCAATTTTCTCCCCGCGCCAGTCGATGAGCATCACGAACAGCGTGCCCAGCCAGACCAGCACCACGAGGCCCACCAGGTAGGAATTGACGTTCCACTTGAAGAGCGAAATTTCCGGGCGCATGGGAATCGGGTGCGTGGTTTTCGCAAAATAGATTGCCTGCACCATGCCCACGGTGTGCGCCAGGAAAGCGCCAATGAGCGCCGGACGCTGAAAGCGCAGGAGGTCCTTGTTCTTTTTGGCCGCAAAATAAAGCCCCGCGGCCACCGCGTAGAGAACCAGCGCTACGAGGAAGAGCTGCCCGGCATAGGGAACCGGAAGCGGCGCATCGACGAGCTCGCCGGTGCCGATGATGGTCGGCTTCTTGAGCGGGAACTCGGCGTGGAAGAGCACATCCCCGCCGCCGTAGGACAGGAATGTGATCGCGGCGAAAATCGAATAGACCATCGTCATGAACGCGGCGGGCAGCTTGTCCTTGATGAGATACAGGATGGCAAAGCCAAAAGCCGTCATGAAGGACGCATAGGCGATGCTCGCGCAGGCGACGTGGAACTGGATCCAGCGGCTCTGCAGCGCGGGCATGAGCTGGGGGATTTCCTTGCTCGCCGGCATGGAGAACGCGGCCAGGCCCATCATGATGACGGCCGCCGGCAGCACGAAGGCGCCCGCCGACTTGTTCTGGCTGCGCCACTCGAAGACCAGATACACGACGACGATGCCCCACGCGAAGAAGAGCAGGGATTCATAGAGGTTCGTCCACGGCGGCTGCGCCCAGCCGGAGATCGTCCAGCGCACCAGCATGCCCGAGGTATGCATGGCCGCGCCGATCCAGGTCAGGAAACTGCCAAGGTGGGCGGGAAGTTCCGTGCTGCGAATCAGGTGCGTCATGTAAAAGACGAAACCGAACATGTAGATGAAAGCAGCGCCGCTGAGCAGCGCGTCGGCGAACTCGAAGCGTGCCGAATCGACGCCCTCGCTCGAGAGGGTCAGCCCGTAGGCGATCAGCCCCGCGCCGATGATGGCGGCTGCGATGTCGAGCGCCTTCCAGGGCACGCGGTTGTCAAAATCAGAAGTGGTTCCAGCGGTTGCGGTCTCTGCCATGTTCGTCCTCACTCTTGCGGCGCCGGGGTTGGATTCTTGGTGCTTTTCTTGGTCGCCGCAGGAAATTTCTCTTCGAGCTCTTCGAAGAACCGGCTCGTCGTCTGCTCAAAGGCCAGACGCTTCTTGTGCACGATGGCTGTAAACGACACGCCCTCCGGCGTGATACGCATCCAAGCATTCTTGTGGGAGAGGCTAAATGCCAGCAGCATGCCCAGAATCATGAGCGAACTGCCAAACCACACAATCCACACGCCGGGGTCCTTGGCCACCTGCAGGCCGGTAAAGAACACCCGTTCGATCTTCTTGAGCCGCAGCACGTGGCGCGCGCCGCGTCCGAGGTCTTTTTCCGGATAGTGCTGGAGCACGCCGAAACGGTCGATTTCTTTGCCCTCGTCGTCGAGGCTGGCAACGCTCACCGCCGGCCCGAGGTCCCCGTCGCGGTCGATCAGGGTGATCATGTCGTAGCCCACGGGCACATAGCGGATGGGGTCGCCGTCGAGCTCGATTGAATCGCCCAGCTCCACGGTCAGCTCTTTGGCGGCCTGGGTCTCATTGTCGAGGGCCGTCATGTGGATGACCGGGTGTTCGACGCTCTCCCGGGTGACGTCGATTCCGTCGAGGCGAAAGGCGTAGCGGGCCCCGCGTTCGTTGTCGAAACCCGGATAGTGCTGGAGCAGCATGATGCTGCCGAGTTTCTCGCCATGGGGGTCGACCTGCTGAAGGCTCACCGTCGGTCCCAAGGGCAGGGTGACCTTGTCTTCGACCTTCACGTCCTCTTCGAAGAACTTCACCGCGTAGGAATTCTCGGCGCCGATGAGCTTGATGGGCTCGTCCTTGCGCGCGACGATGGGAATCACCTCGCCGGTCTGGGTGTCGAGTGCTTCCATGTGGAAGACGGGATCGCCTTCGTCGTAGCTCGCCTGGTAGAAGGTGTAGCCCCCGTAGCGCAGCGGGCTGTTGACCTCGATGTGCTCGGTCAGCTTCTCGCGCCCTCCTTCGAGAATCGTCAGCGTACTGCGGAAGAGCTTGGGGCGCTTGGTCTTCTCGCCGGTGCGCGGATCGTCGTAGAACTGCACTTCGAAGTCGTCGCAGCGCACGGCAAAGGGCATGGGGTCCATGAAGGTGTTGAGCTCGCCCCGCGGGGTGATCTCGGCAATGCGCGTGACGGTATCGCGGGCCTGTCCCTCGCGCAGGAACATCTGCCCGGCGGTAAAGCCCAGGAAGTTGCCCAGCACTGCGCCGCCGGCGGTAATTAGAATTCCCGCGTGGACGAAGTAGACGCCCATGCGCGTCCAGCGCCCGCGGTTGCTGTAGAGGACGACTTCGTCCTCTCCCACGTGGGAGACCTTCGGGCTGCCGAAGAAACTGGAGAAGAGCCCCTGCAGCTCGGCGAGCTTTGCCTTTGCGCCGGGCAGGTCCCAGTTGCGCGTGAACGGGCCGCCGCGAAAGCGCGAGGCCGGGGGCACGGGCTCGTCAAAAGAGAATTCCTTGTGAATGCGCGGCCAACGATCGATGCTCGCCACCACGATGCTGGTACACATGAGCGCCAGCACCAGGTTGAACCACCAGGCGTGATAGACGTTGAGGAGTCCCAGCTTGTCGAAGAGCTCGGCGCGCTCGGGACCGATGCGGGCCAGGTAGCCCTGTAGGGAGTCCACCGCGCCGGTTGTCTGGGGAATAATGGTTCCCAGGATGGAGAGAAGCGCCAGCACGATCAGCCAGAACACGCCGAGCTTCACGTTGGCAAAAAAGCGCCAGATCCAGGGGGCTTCTTCTTTCCTGGCTGCCGTGGGTGCGCCGGAGTTGGTCATGCTTTCCTGTGTTGAGGACATCGCCGCTGTCTGCGCCTGCCTGGGGCCCTCGCGGGCCTTCTTGCGGCGCCGGTGGGCGCCAGGGACGGCCTCAGACTAGGTGTGGCCCTCCGGGGGGTCAAGCCTGTAGCGGGGCATGCGACAAACTGTCTCGTTCTGACTCAGCAGGCCTCCCAGCTCCTGTTTTACGCCATTTTTTCGGATACAGTTTTCCCACTCTGAAAGCCCGAATGGAGCCCTCGCGATGGCGCGTCTGGATGTCTACCAAAGCGGCACCCCCTGCGTGGAGGTGAGCCTGCCCGGCAGCGAGGCTCTGATTCTGGGCCGCGGCCCGGAGGCCGGCCTCGTGTTGCCCCATCCGCTGGTCTCGCGCGCCCACGTGGAGATCCGCCCGGGCGACTCGGGCGGTCACGTGCTCATTGATACCTCCAGCAACGGGACCCGCATCAACGGCGAGGAAATCGAGGGCGCCCGCGTCCTGCACGATGAGGACATTATCGAGATCGCCTCGTACAAAATCTTCTACCGCGTGCGTTCGGTGCAGGGCGGGGTGCAGGTAACCGCCCGCCAGAGCGCCGTGCCCACGCGGATCCTCGAAATCACCGGCGGGCAGGTGCGCGCCGAGCGCGTGTGGCTCGAAGGGGAGGCCGGTCGCTTCGAACTGCGGGCGCGCCGCCAGATTATCGGTTCGGCGCCCGAGGCCGATGTCAGCATCCCCGAGGAATTCATCTCCCGCGCCCATGCCGCCATCGCGCCAACGGCCGATGCCTGGCGCATCCACGACCTGGGTTCGACCAACGGAATCCTGGTGAACGGCACCCGCGTGAGCGAGGCGGCCCTTCGTCCCGGCGACGAACTCACACTGGGGCAGACAAAGCTCAGGTTCCGCGCCGAAGTCGAAAGCCAGCCGCTCGCGCCGGCGAGCGAGGGCGAGTGCGGCGGCATGCTGGGCGAGGCGCCGCTCATGCGCGAGCTCTTTGCCAAGATCGCGCGCATCGCGCCGACCGAGACCTCGGTTCTCATCCACGGCGAGACCGGCACCGGCAAGGAAGTCCTTGCCGCCGCGCTCCACGACCAGAGCGCGCGGGCCGGGCGCGCCTTCGTTGCCGTCAACTGCGGCGCGGTCACCGAGAGTCTCGCCGAGAGCGAGCTCTTCGGTCACGAGAAGGGCGCGTTTACCGGCGCCGCCAGCGCGCGCAAGGGGCTCTTTGCCGAGGCCGATGGTGGGACCATCTTCCTCGACGAGGTGGGCGAGCTGTCGCCCGCGCTGCAGGTCAAGCTCCTGCGCGTCCTGGAGAGCGGCGAGATCCGCGCCGTGGGGGCCGACAAACCGCGACGGATCGACGTGCGGGTGATCGCCGCCACCCACCGCGACCTGCCCGCGCTCGTGCGCGAGGGGAAGTTCCGCGAGGACCTTTACTACCGGCTCGCCGTGTTGACGCTTCGCCTGCCGGCGCTGCGCGAGCGCGAGGGCGACCTTGATCTGCTCGCCGCGCATTTCCTTGCCGGTAGCAAGAAACTCTCGAAGCCCGCGCTGGAAAAACTGCGCGCCCACCGCTGGGGCGGCAACGTGCGCGAGCTGCGCAACGTGATTGAGCGCGCCGCCATCCTCAGTGAGTCCGATACCATCGATGCCGACAC
>JAGRBM010000019.1 GCA_020434085.1 Chrysiogenia bacterium
CCGGCGCCAACTCGTCGACAAACCGCGCCAGCAAAGTGCAACGCGATTTCCCGCGACGCCGCGCCACTTTGGGGGACGCCCACCCCAGCGCCTTCTTCGTTTGCTTGTTGGTCCGGCGCGATCCCCGTCGCGCCGCGCCCGGGACGACGCTCACACGGCGCGGAGCGCCCCGAGCAGCAGCGCGCCCATGGGCGAAAGCAGGAGCAGCGCGGCGGCCGCGGCGGCGACGTAGCCGATGTTCGCGGGGCGCGCCCGGAGCAGCTCGATCCATTCCTGCGCAAGGGATTGCTGCTCCAGCGCGTGCTCGGAGAGCACTCTCCGACCGACGCTCTCGAGACGCGCGGGGCTTGGCTCCAACACGGCGAATAGGTCACGGAGCTCGCGTTCTTCAGGGCTCGTCATGCGGTTTCCTCCAGGGGGTGGGCTCGTTGGCGGAGGCGCGCGAGCAGCTCCGCTCGCCTCCGCTCGCAGATCTTGCGGACGCTGGCCGCGGAGACGCCGACAATCTCCGCCACCTCCGGTGCCGACAGCTCCGCGCCGTAGCGCAGCGCGATGACCTGCCGGTCACGTTCCGGCAACCGCTCCAAGGCCTCGAGCAACGCGTGCCGGAGCCGCTTCCGGTCGGCCTCGGCAACGGTGTCGGCTTCCGACCCGGCGCTCCGCTCCTTGGGCTCCGTCGGGATCTCGAACCGGCGGCGTCGCGCACGCTTCCGCGTGGTGTTGAGCGCAACGGTGGAGAGCCACGCGACGAAGCGAATGCCCGGTCGCGGTTGGTAGCGGTCCAGCGCGGTCAGGGCCTTCACGAACGTGTCTTGCACCATGTCTTCGGCTTCGGCATCGGAGAAGCACAAAGGTCGCACCGCCCGGAACAACCGGGCGGCGTACAGCACGTACAGGCTTTGGGCCGCGTCCCGGTCGCCGCCGCGGACCGCAGCTACCAGGGCTTGCACCTCTTCTTCGGAGCGCTCGGAGGCGGGATCGCCTCCGAGCAGCAGAGCAAAGACCAGCGCGAGACTCACCGCGCCTCCCGGCCCTCGAGGTAGCCGAGGGTCCACACCGACGAGCGGAAGCTCGCCGTCGCGCCGATCACCGGCACCAGGAAGGGGAGCGCCACCAGCGCACCCAGAGCGATGGCAACGGGCAGTCCGCCGAATGCGTAGGCGATGAGGCCGGCGCCCAGGCCCGGCAGCACCGCGACGAACGCGAGAGCGTTGCCGCCGAGCTGACCGGCGAAGCTGAGCAGCAACAGCTGCGTGCCGTCGACCAGATGTCCGGAAAGACGGCGACGTGCCGCACGCCAGGCATCGCCGGCGGTGCGCTCTTCCAGGACGATCGCGCGCATGCCGTACTCGTAGAGCAGCGCCAGCGTCAGCAAGGCGATCACGCCGGGCACGGCGAGCACGAGGGAGATGCCGATTCCCAGCGCGGCCGGGAGCACGCCCAACGCGGCGGCCAGGGCCGGTGCTGCCAGCACGGCCACGCCCAGGAAGGCGAGCCCCAGTGCGCCCGCCTTGAATCCGAGCAGGCGAAAGAAGTGCCGGCGCGCGTCGCGCAGGCCTGCGCCGACTCCCAGTCGTTCGCCGCTCCGCTGGCGCACCACGCCCTCGATCAGGGCCGCCTCGCTCAGCACGTGCAGGATCAAAAAGGCCCCGGCACACACCACGGCCGCCGCGACGGCGAGCCACACCCAGATCGGTACCGGACCGCCACCGTGACCCGGACGGCCCCCGGCGCCGCCGGCACCAGAGCTGGCCACGAAAAAGCCGAAGAACCAAAGCGCCTTGTTGCCCCGAATGGTGCTGAGGGCTCGCTTGCCAATTTCGACAGTGTTCACGGGATTCTCCTTGTCCGGTCGCCAACCCTGCGTCGGCTCCTGACCCGGGAACCCCCGAGGAGCGCCGGGTGTGACGAAAAAATCGTCCCGTCCGCGCGGCACGCTACGCGACCCAACGCCACGAGTGGGGTCCATTCTGGGCGAAATTCACATTGGTCCGCGACACTCGCGAACGCTCATGAAGAACATCGCGCGTTGATTGGCGGTGGCACCGGCAGTGCTGGTGGCAGCAATGGCATGCCTCGGCATGCGCCAAGGACAAACCCGTGTGCTCACCGCGCGAGACCCGCGCCTGCAGCATGGTGGACGACTGCGAGACGAAGCAAGTGTGCTACCCGAACGGCGGCGGCTTCGACGACTGCGCCAGCGGCAGCTGGACGCCAGTGTGCGCGCCATTGAAGACGTACGTTTGCCACTGCCAGGACGGCCGTTGGGCTCCGGAATCTGCGCCGACGACCCCTCACGTACCAGCCAATGCGTATGCAAGGGCGACGTCCCGATCTACAAACCGAGCGACGCGGGGCTTTACGGCGGCGGGTGAGCAGGCCGGAACCGCGACCGGCAGAGTCAAGACATATCGTCTGGCGATCTTCCGTTTCAGCGACAGGATATGTCGCAATCGAACGAGAGCCGCGCGACTTTAGGCTCGTTCGTCACGAAATCTTCACAGAGGGTTGCGACAATCACCCAAGACCTCGGGTGACTCGGGGGTCGGGGAGTGAAGATGTCGTATTCCAAGCGGGTGCTCGCCGTGGGCGGGCTTCTATTGATCGCATTGTCGGCGGGGGCAGCGTGTTCCGGGAAGTCCGAGCAGTCATCGAGCTGTACGGCGGGAGAGAGCAAAGCGTGCTCCGGCCCCGCGGCTTGCTCCGGAACCCAGGTGTGCACCACGTCCGGTAGCTTCGACGCCTGTGCTTGCGGCGCCGCGGGATGCACGCCACATCAACAGGTTACGTGTGCCTGCGCGGATGGCTCGCCGGGAACCCAAGTGTGCGCAGAAGACGGTTCACGCTACAGCGAGTGCGCATGCACTCCGTCGTCTGGTGGCGCTGGCGGTAGCGCCAACGATGCAGGCAACGGTGGCAGCGGCGGAACTGGCGCCGTCGGCGCGGGTGGCATCGGTGGTTCGGGTGGCATTGGCGGCACCGGTGGTGTTGGAGGTAGCGGGGCCAGCGGCGGAACCGGCGGGCAGGGCGGGAGCGGTGGCCTCGCCGGAGCTGCGGGAATCGGCGGCACGGGCAGCGGGGGAACCGGGGGTGTCTCTGGATCCGGCGGTGGTGGCGGAACCAGCTCATGTGGCGTCTACAACCTCGGCTACAAGGTCGTGGATGCCGAGTACAGCAAGGCCCTGGACCGCATCGTGACAATCAGCGCCGGCCCAGACACGCTGCACATCTTCAACCCGGCGACCAAGACGGAAGTCACGGTGCCTCTGATCCTTCCGCCCCTGGCAGTGTCTGTCGGCCCGAACGGAGCTCAGGCCGCAGTCGGGTACGACGGCTACCTCTCTCTGGTCGACCTGACCACCGGAACCATCCAGAAGACGCTGGGAGTCACGGCGGAAACGGGCGACATCTTGTTGGCTGGTAACGGGTTCGCGTACGTGTTTCCGGAATGGGACCAGTGGGTGAAGGTGCACAGCATCGATCTGAACACTGGAGCGGAAACTCTCACGCAGTCCATCTATGCGAAGGCGCACGTGGCCCTCGACCCGTCCGGGCTCTACTTCTATTCGGCGGACCCGCTGAGCCTCGGGACCATCGAGAAATGGGAGATCCAGTACGGCGCCGCCCAGTACCTTTACGATAACATCACGAAGGGTTTCAAAGCCTGCAACGACATCTGGATGAGCGAAACTGGGGATCGCATCTTCAGCCGCTGCGGCAACGTCTTCAAGTCATCGGCGGTCAAGGCCGACGACATGACCTACAACGGCTCGCTCGGAATCAAGGTACGACATGTGTCCCACTCGGCAGCGGCCCACAAGGTCTACGCGATTGGGGATTCGAGCCTCGGCACCTCCGACCTGGACGTGCACGTGTTCGAGGACACGTTTCTGGCCGAACAGCCCGTGATTCCGCTTCCGTGCTTCAAGGATTCCCCAGTGGTCACCAGCTCCCACGGGCGCTTCGTGTTTCCGAGCAGCACGGGCAGCGAGGTCTTCGTGATCGTCGAGGGAGATGCGCTGGGCGCGCCGGGCGCCTTCGGGTTCGCCAAGCTGTGACGGGAGCGGGGGATGCGTGTGGTGCGTGCCAGTTAATGAGCAGCTTCTGCGCCGAAAAGCAAGCGCCGGTAGCCCAAGCGACGTCGCAGCTCCGAACAGGGCGGCGTTGCGCGTGGTTCCGCGGCGGACCGGCATCCATATGTAGAAGGCGGGGCAGCGGCGTTCGAGGGCGCGTCAGGCTTCGTCGAATTCGCCGGATTCGGGGATCTCGTCGATGCCCACGCCG
>JAGRBM010000020.1 GCA_020434085.1 Chrysiogenia bacterium
CGGACTTCGCGCGGGCTTCCATGGCCTGCTTGAGCAGGATCTCGCGGCGAAGGGCCTGCATGCGTTCATGGCCGGGGACGTTCACCCGCACCCATTCGAGTTGCTCCCATGCTTCGGTCAGGCGCCCGGAGTCGTAGAGCAGGCGTGCCAGGTCCACCTTGTAGTCGGGGTTGCGCGGCTCAATTTCCAGCGCGCGCTGGAAGAGCTTGATTGCCTTCTCATTCTTGCCGAAAGACTTGTAGATGAGCCCCGCGTTGGCGTAGCCGCCCGCGTTGTTGGGGTCGTATTCCTGCGCGCGTTCAAAGCGTTTGAGTAGTTCCGCGCCGCCGTATTGCCCGGTGAGCGATTCGTGTGCGCCCAGGTTGATCTGCGCGCGCGCCGATTGGGGCGAGTCGCGCTCGACCGTGCTCCAGAATGTCATTGGAGAATCATAGGACGGATTGCGCGCCCAGCAGCGAACGACGTAGAGGCTGAAGAGAACCGTCAGCGCGATCATCGCTACGGTGGCGGAGTTCTGAACCTTCGAGGCGCGAAGACGCGCGTCCGCCATGGCCAGCAGCATCCCGAAGCCGATGCACGGCAAATAGAGATAGTGCTCGGCTGTCACTTCGCGGTGGCGAATGATCTGCGCCGTGGGCAGCAGGCCCAGCACGATGATGCTCAGTGCAAAAGCTACCCACGGGCGGCGCGAGAGGTTCCAGAAAATCGAACCGATCAAGGCGACGATCACGGCCATGGCACCCCAGCCGAGCGGATCGCCCCAGCCGCTGGAGATGGCGATGCTCTTCATCGAATAATCGGCGAGCAGATGCAGCGGGAATATCAGACGCCAGAGCAGGATCACCTGCGCACGCAGCGCCGTCATCGTATGAGTGCCGAGCGTGCCGCCGATCAGGTTGCCGGTGGGGTCGTACCCAAGGTGCGTCGAGATGAACGAGCGGTGAATGAGCAGCGGCACCCCGAGCGCGAAGATCAGGGCGTACATCACCTTGTATTCAGTAAAGCCGCGCCAGATGCGTCGCCACGGGGAATCGACGCCCTGGGACTCGGGCGGATCGCGCCAGGGGTTCTTCGCCAGCAGCGCCTCGTAAAGCAGGAACAGGCCCGGCAGGGTGAAGATCGATTCCTTGGCGTTCATGCCGACAAAGAAATAGATCGGCAGTGTGATCTGCCACCACAGCGGTTTTTCCTCGCGGTATTTCAGATAGAGCAGGAAGGTCGTGAGATAGAAGAAGCCCAGCAGCAGGTCGCGCCGGCCGGAGATGTAGACCACCGACTCGGTCTGTACCGGATGAAAGGCAAAGACCGCCGCGACGATCCAGGCGGCACGGCGCGTGAGTCCCAGCCGAATCGCCAGCAGCCAGCACAGCCAGACGTTCACCATCTGGAGAATCAGGTTGATGACGTGATAGCCGGTCGGATGCTTGTCGAAGAGAAAGTAGTCGAGATAGAAGGCCGCCGTGACGATCGGGCGCTGCGCGGCATGACCCATGGGATTGGGCAGGCCCCAGCCCCACTGCGAGATGGGCTTCCAGGCCCAGGCGTGCTGGGCGAGCAGGCGGTCGTCGAAGATGAACCCGCCGGTCATTCCGTTGGCATAGGCCAGCGCAGTGAGCGCCAGCAGTGCCAACAGGGGCAGCGCCTCCCGAAACTCGTCGCTTGATTCCTTGCTCATCCGCGCTTCCCCGCGGCCCCTAACGGGCGAGCGCAGTATAGGCGGGCCGGCCGGCTTTCAAAGCCCCGGAACCGGCGTGGTCGCAATGCGAGCTGCATCACGCGCAGCCGCTCCCCGGGTCGTCTATACTGCAGAGGTGCGCGAGGCGGACCCGGAACCTGCGGGGGCGCTGAAGGTGGTTGGTTGATGCAGAACCCAAACGGCGGCAACGGAGCAGGTCTGCCGGCAGCGAACGAAGAACCCGAGAAACTGGCCGTGTGCCTTTGCGGCGGCGGCCTGACCGGCGCGTTCTACGAAGTCGGCGTGCTGCGCGCCCTGGACGAGTATCTGGGGCCAGGCAGCGTGCGCAGTCTCTTCGATGTCTGGGTGGGCACTTCCGCTGGCGCGAGCGTGGCGGGCTTCCTCAGCCAGGGCGTCTCGCCCGAGCGCCTGTTCCAGGCGATGAACAACCTCGACGATCCGTTCTTCCCCTTCCGCCGCGCCGATGTGTTCCGGCCCGACCTCAAGCGCTGGGGCGTCGCGGCGATGAAGGCCGCCGGGTATTACTTCTTCGGCGTGCTGGCCAACGCGCTGCGGATGCCCGGCACGCCGCCCATTGACTGGGGCCGCATGGTGGAGCGCCAGCTTCCCGGCGGGATGTTCTCGCTCGATGCCTACCGCGCTTCCTACGAAAAATCTCTCAAGCGAAACGGGTTGGCGCAGTCGTTCCTGGACCTCGGGCGCGACCTGGTGATCCCCGCGCTGGAGCTTGAAACCGGCGAGCGCTGGGCCTTTGCCAAGGGCGGCGAGCTGGAGACGACGCCCATTGCGCTCGCCGTGGCGGCCAGTTCCGCCATTCCCGGATTCTTCGACCCGGTGCGTATTCGAGATCGCAATTTTATCGACGGCGGCAGCGGGCAGGTCGCCCACGTCGATCTCGCCGTCGAGCGCGGGGCCAAGTCCATCGTGGTCATCAACCCGATGGTGCCCGTCCAGCTCAACCGGCCCCACCAGACGCTCATGGACTCGACCGAGCAGATCGACTCCATCGCCGGGCGCGGGCCCATCAAAGTCTGGGCCCAGGCGCTTCGCATCAGCACCGCCAACAAGCTGCGCATGGCCCTCAAGCGCTACACTGTCGAGCGCCCGGATCTGAAGGTCTTCCTGATCGAGCCACCGCTCGACGATGCCACGATGTTTCTCTTCTCCAATATGGATGAATCGAGCCGTCACACGGTTCTGGCCCACGGCTACAACACGACCCGGCGGGCGCTGGAGGAGACCGGGGAGGGCCTGCGCCAACTGGTCGCCGGGGCCCGCCACCGCTGGGAGCCCAAAAAAGGCCCTTCAGGGCCTCCAGGGCCCAAAGAGGGCGAATTCCACATCCTCTGCGGCGAGGACGAGTGCCCCCCTGAGGGGCCGCCGCTGGTGGGAACGGGCTGGTAGGGGTCGATTCCGGGGCTCCAGCAGCCTGAATTTCCACAAATTTTCGCCCCCAACAGGGGTTGGCGCCATTTCAGAAAATGCAGTATATGAGGGGCCATTGGCAGGTTGTCGCGAATCGCGCTGCCAAGCGGGGGAGGTTCAGCCTCCAGCATCTTTTAGGTGAACGCATCGGAGGGATGCGTCGGACGTGTGTCGTTCTTTTCGGAACGGCAAGCGTTTGGGGATGTCCAGTCTCGCAATACGCAGCCGCGGCAACCGAATCGGGAAGGGGTACCATGCAGAACTCACGCATTGGGCTTGTATTGTTTTGTCTCGGACTGCTTGTGAGCGTCAGTGCCATTCCGGCGCGCGCGCAGGAATCCGCCGGGGCACTTCAGGAAAAAACAGAGAGCTACTACGAGATCCAGGTCGTCAAGGGCAACCTGGCGCTCAAGGAAGGCAAGTTCGAGGACGCACTCGCAATTGCAGAGGACGTGCTCGCCGACAAGCCGAACAACGCCGAAGCACTCGCCATCAAGAGCCGCGCGCTCTTCTCGCTCGGTCGCGGCAGTGAAGCCGTCGAAGGCTTCCAGAAGCTCGAAGGCCAGGACCTCGAAGACCAGCGCTGGCGCATCGGTTACGGCATCACCCTGCGCGAGCAGGGCGACGAGGCCGGCGCGAAGGCGCAGTTCGAAAAGGCCGCCAAGGCCCATCCCGAGAGCGGCGCCGCCAACTACAACCTGGGCGTCTCGCTCTTCAATGAAAAGAACTACAAGGGCGCAGCGCCGTATTTCGACAAGGCGATCGAGGCCAAGTTCAGCCTCGCTGCGTCGAACTACTACCGCGGCCGTTGCGCGCAGGAACGCGGCAACACCGGGAAGGCCCGTTCGAGTTACCAGGCCGCGCAGAGCGCCGGCCCAAGCGGACGTCTGGCCTCGGATCTCGACAAGGCCGTCGCCAGCCTCGATGCGGGCGCGCCCGCCGCTGGTGAAGAAGAAGGCGGCCTGCGCGTCAGCGGGCGTCTGGGCTACTCTTACGACACGAACGTGACGCTCAACCCGAGTGACGCAGCGAACTCCACGGTGGCGGGTTCTCCATTCACCGGTGGCAGCCAGAAAGACGGTCGCATCGAGACGGTTCTCGATCTTTCCTACTCCGCGTCCAAGGGCGATACGACCCTCGGTGGCGGTTACAACTTCCTTGGCTTCTGGCAGCTCGGCCACGGCAAGGCGACGACCGATTTCACCCTGCTCAGCCATGACCTGGGAATCTTCGCGCAGCACGACTACGGTGAGAACGCCGTGTCCCTTTCGGTGGACGGTGTGCTCTCCACGCTGGGGCGTATTCCGGGGGCCGATGACTTCAAGAGCAC
>JAGRBM010000021.1 GCA_020434085.1 Chrysiogenia bacterium
CGTGACCGGCGCGGGAAGACCACAACGCAGGTTCTCGGGGACCGATTCCTGAATCTTTTTGGGCTGCGCGAGTTTGAGATTCTTCATGATCTCCACGAAGTCGTCCTCGCTCTTGTCCAGTCCCAAGCGCGCGTTGAACCTCTTTTCCTCGCCGACCGTCGTGACAGTCCGGCCCTTGTAGTCGTGACCGGGGTAGAGCTTCGTCTCATCGGGCAGCGTGAAAATCTTTTCGCGCACCGAGCGGTAGAGCTTGCGTGAATCGCCCTGCTGGAAGTCGGTGCGGCCCGAGCCGCGGATGAGCAGCGCGTCGCCGGTAAAGGCCATGGACTTGTCACCGGTCACATAGGTCACGCAGCCATTGGTGTGACCGGGCGTGGAGCGCACCTCGATCGTGCAGGCGCCGAACTTCACGGTGTCGCCTTCGTCGACGGGGACATCGGCGCAGGGCGCGCCGCCATGTTTGCTCACAACGGTCTTTGCGCCAAGGCGGCCTCGCAGCACGCCGGCGCCGGTGATGTGGTCGGCGTGGACATGGGTATCGAGCACATAGAGCAGCTTGAGGCCCAGCTCCTCGATGAGCTGGACGTCGCGTTCGACCTGGTCGCGGACCGGGTCGATGATGACGGCCTCGCGGTTCTGCTCGTCGGCGAGCAGGTAGGTGTAGGTAGAGGATTCGGGGTCGAAGAGCTGGCGAAACAACATGGTCTGTTTCTCCTTTCCCATGCGGGCGCTACCTCATTGCAATAGTGCCTCGCTACCTGGAAATAATATAACTGAATATTTATATTGTCAAGTATCGATATTCTGCTATACTGCCCCTGTCGCCGCTGAGTCTTCCGCCGGCGACCAGGAAACAACGATGGCACGAGCACTCAAAATCCTGACCGAAGGCGGCTTTGAGGCCGTCGCGCAGCGCTTTCGCCTGATGGGCGATCCGCTTCGCCTGCGGCTTCTCAACTGCCTGCGCGAGGGTGAGCGCACCGTGGGCGAGCTCGTGGGCGCCACCGGCGCCAGCCAGCCCAATGTCTCCCGACACCTGTCCCTGCTCTACCAGAACGGGCTCGTCACCCGCCGCCAGGAAGGCAACTGCGTCTATTACGGCGTGGCCGATCCGGGAATTTTCGAAGTCTGTGACGTGGTATGCAGCGGCCTGGAGCGCGATCTCGACGCACGTCGCAAGGTTTTTACCCGCTAGGTTTGCAGGGAATCCGCCGGCTCAATCCAGCGCGCAATTGCCGCCTTGAGCTGCTGCATTCCAAACGGTTTCTGCAGAAAGCCCGCCGGCCGGTGCGACCCGAACTGGCTGAGGGTGTCTTCTTCGGCGTAGCCGCTCATCAGAATAACCGGCAGGTCCGGGCATTCGTGAAGCAGCGCCTTGAAGGTTTCCGGCCCGCTCCAGTCGGGCATGGTCATATCCAGAAGTGCAAAGACGGGCAGTTGCCCTTTGCGGTGATCGCGCAGGTATTGCACCAGCCTGGCGCCCGACTCAAAGAGCAGCACCTCATAGCCCAGCCGCGCCAGCAGCTCGCGCGTGGCAATACGCACATCGGTCTCGTCATCCACCACCGCCACCGGACCACGTGTGGCTTCCCCTGCAGGCGCCTCCGGCGTCGGCTTTGTTTCGCGCCTGCGCTCGTGCGCCTCCGCATCAGTGGCGGAGAACACCGGCAGGTAGACTTCGAAACACGAGCCCCCGCCCCTCTGCGTGCTGACCTGCAGGCCGCCGCGGTGGGACTTCACGATGCCCAGCGTCGCGGCAAGGCCGAGGCCGCGGCCCGCGAACTTCGTGGTGAAAAAGGGATCGAAGAGCCGTTCGAGCGTCGCCTGGTCCATGCCGCTGCCGGTATCGCGCACTTCGAGCTTGACGTAGTCGCCTTCGTCGAGCCCCTGCCCCACCCGAAGCCGGGTGAGATCATCCGAGCCCAGATGCGCTTTCGAGGTGCGCAGAACAATGTCGCCGCGTTCTTCACCGATCGCCTCTGAGGCGTTGACGATCAGGTTCATCACCACCTGCCGGATCTGCGTGGCGTCGGCATGAACCGCGGGCAGGTCGGGATCGAACTCGAACGCGAGCTGCACCGACTTGCCGATGGAAACCTGCAGCAGGTCCGCCATTTCGCGGGTGAGTTCGTTGAGGCTCACTGCGTCCTGCAGCACAGCGCTGCGTCCCGAGTAGGCCAGCAGTTGCTGGGTGAGGTCGGCCGCGCGGCGCGCCGCCGTCTCCACCGCTTTGACGTACTGGTAGCTGGGTGCATCCGGTGGCAGATCCAGCAGGGTCAGCGAGGCGTTACCCAGAATGGTCATGAGCATGTTGTTGAAGTCGTGCGCAATGCCGCCGGCGAGCACGCCCAGGCTCTCGAGTTTCTGGGATTCGAGCAGCTTGCGCTCGAGCCGCAGCCGGTCTTCCTCCACCTGTTTGCGTTCGGTCAGGTCGCGCACGAAGGCACACAGGTAGGGCGTCTCATCAAAAATGAGGAAGCTCTGCTTGATCTCCACCGGGAACTTCGAACCATCCTTGCGCTGGTGGATCGTCTGGAAAGTCAGGCTCCCGTATTCTTCCATGCGCTTCCACAGGTTCTCCCAGTTCGTTCCATCCCAGCGCGGCGAGAATTTGTCCACCGTGGCGCCGATCAGTTCCTCGCGTGCGTATCCGAGCGCATTGCACGCTTGCGCATTGACCGAAGTGATCTTGCCATCCTCACCGATCCAGAAGATCGAATCGGCGGCGTTTTCGACCGAATACTCGGTAAAGCGCAGCGCGGACTCGATCACCTGGCGCTTGGCCACTTCCTCCTGCAGTTCATGGTTGGCCTGACGCAGTTCTTCGGTGCGCTCTTCGACGCGATGTTCGAGCTGCTGCTGCGAAGCCTCCAGCGCCGAGGTCAGCCGCGTGAGCTCGACGTTGGCCTCGGCGAGTCCTTGCTCGCGAAGGCGCCAGCGGTCGATCATGTAGGCGAAGACGATCACCATCGTGAGCATCAAGACCATCAGATAGAGCTCGTTCCACCAGTTGACCTGCAGGGCCGGTGCCATCGAACGCGCGGCCGAGTAGAACGGCGCGTAGGTCTCGTACCCATAGAGTGAGAGAACCGGTCCGGCCTCGTAGAGCACGAAGAACAGAACGAGCCCAGCGCCGACCACCCACCATTCGACGATGACCATGAGCACCAGGGTCACGCCAACCATGGAGATCCACAGGGCTGCGTCGATCGGCGCATAAAACCACCCCGAGACCGCGATCGTGAAGTACCAGTAGACGCAGGTGAGCCACAGGAACCAGCGCGCATCGGGTTTGTACTTGCGCAACCAGAACGAAATCAGAAGTAGCGGATACCAGGGCAGATGCCGGCCCCAGTCGACGAACCAGCGAACCGCATCAAGGTCCCGTGTGATTTCCAGAGGGGTCGTGCGGTTGCGCGCCTCGACGACGAAGAGAAACTGGAAGAAGATGGTCGTGGAAATGATCAGCAACGCGCGGCTGGCGTAGCTCCATTCGAGCGGATTGCCGAACAGGTCGAAGACCCGGAGCATCCACCCCTGACGCGCGTCATCTCTTTGCTGCTCGCTCAAGACTCTCCCTCGCCCCGTTCGGCAGGCTCCAGCTCCGCCATTGCTCCCTCGATCGCCTCGACCAGTTCCGCGTTCTGGCTTTCGCTGCGCTCGATTGCCGCGAGCGCAAGGTGGTAGTGCCGCCGGGCCTCGTCCAGGTCGCCGCGATGGGTCCAGATCTCGCCAAGGTCCTTGAGGTCCCTGGCCACCTGCTCGTGATACTCACCCAGCGCGCGGCGCCGTGCGACCACGGCCTTTGCCATCAGCGACTCGGCCCGTTCCCAGTCGGCGTCGGCGAAGTAGAGCGCTCCGAGCGCGGCATAGCTCTCGGCGCGGCGCGGATCGTCGGCATGGAATGTCGCGGCCCTGCCGATGGCGTGGGTCAGGCAGCGCTCGGCCAGCGAGAGGCGCCCGCGACTCTGATAGCCACGCGCCCAGTCCATGAGCTGCGCCCAGTCGGCCACGTCCCAGCGCCGTTCGAGCCGCCGGTGCGTGACCAGCCCCACGACCATGAAGCCGACCACGCAGAACAGAATGATGTCGACCAGCAAGTCCATAGGATAGGGATTCTACACCAGAGTTACAGGCCGCGTGCAGCCCGATTCCATCGATGGTGCCCCAATGTTGACACCGTAAACTTGGGGCAATAGCCTCCCCCCACTGCCGCGCGCCAGGGCGCGCGCCGGATGACCCGCCACGATGCGGGCCTCCAGATGAGGGGAAAATCATGGAAATGTTTCGCGACGACCTGCTCAAGGGCAAACGCATTCTGGTGACCGGCGGCGGCACGGGCCTGGGCCGGGTGATGACGGAGAAGTACGCCAGGCTCGGCGCCGAGGTGGTCATCTGGGGCCGCCGCTCGGGCGTGCTGGCCGAGACCGCCGAAGAGATCATGCGCGAACACGGCGGCAAGGTGATCCCTATGGCCTGCGACATCCGCAACGCCGATGAGATCGCCGCGCGCGTCGATGAGATCTGGAGCGGCGGGCCGCTCGACGGGCTGGTGAACAATGCCGCCGGCAACTTCATCTCCCCCACCAAGGACCTCTCGGCCAACGCCTTCAACGCCATTGCGAGCATCGTCTTCCACGGCACCTTCAACACCACGAACACCGTGGGCAAGAAGTGGCTCGAGGAAGGCCGCAAGGGGAGCATCATCTCCATTCTGGTTACCTGGGTGTGGACGGGCTCTCCCTTTGTCGTGCCCTCGGCCATGAGCAAGTCGGGCATCAACGCCATGACCAAGTCGTTGGCCGTCGAGTGGGGTCCCCACCGCATTCGCCTCAACGCCATCGCGCCGGGTCCCTTCCCGACGAAGGGTGCGTGGGAGCGGCTCAACCCCCAGAGCGGGAGCAAGGGCGGCGACGCGGCCAACGATTACTCCCAGTCCATCCCGATGGGCCGCGTGGGTGAGATGAGCGAGCTGGCCAACCTGGCCGCGTTCCTCATGGCTGATGGGTGCGAGTATCTGACCGGTCAGACCATCGCCATCGACGGCGCGCAGTGGATGATGGGCGGCGGCACTTTCAGCCGCCTGCTCCAGCTCACCGACGAGCAGTGGGCCGCCATTCGCGAGACCATCAAGTCCACCAATGCCAAGGACAAGGCCGCACGCGGCTAGGCCGGCAAGTGTCTGGAATACGTGAAAGGGCGACGCTTGCGTCGCCCTTTTTACTTCTTGAGCGGTGGCGGCTCGGTGGGCTCCGAACCCTTGGGGATGTCGGGCGAGCCGAGCTTGCCGTAGCCGATCACGCCCTCGACCTGCAGGAAGTGGCGCAGCCAGTTCTCGTCGAGGAAGGCCAGATCCTGGAAGAGCCCGCTTGCCCCGCCGAGGGTCTCCTCCATCGGCCCGAGCAGGCGCGCCGATCGATCGAAGAGCGCCGGCAGGTCGCGCCCCTCGGCAAAGGCGCGGGTATCGCCCATCACCGCGCGCAGGTCGATGAGCAGGGGCTGCATCTGGGTCATCACGAGGCTCGCCTGACTGAGCAGCGGCGTCGCCTCGCGCAGGAAAGGTGCGGCCTCCTCAAACACGGGACCGGCCTTGTCGGCGGCGACCAGCGCGGGTTCCATCCGGGTGAGAATGTCGTGAAGCTGCGCGGTGAACATCTGCAGCTCGGTGAGCATGGGGTCGATCTTCGTCATCATCCCCTGGGCCTGGGTGAGCGTCGGGGTGAGCTGTTCGAGCGCTGCGCCGAGCTTGACCATGAACTCGGGGAGCTGTTCGAGCACGCGCTCGACCTTGGGAAAGACATTGGGCAGTCCCAGCAACTCGTCCAGGGCGCGGGGCTTGTCCCCATGCGGGCGATCGGGCCGGAACATGGGATGGAGCTCGTCCATGGACTGGGCGATCTCGGGATTGCGCTGGGCCATCACGGCGACCGAGCCAAGGCCCGAGAACACCAGAATGAGCAGCAGCCAGGGCCCGATGCTGCCGCGCCGCAGCAGCGCGGGCAGGCCCACAAAGATGATCGCCGCCGCCGTGGCCACCCCCAGAAAGAAGATGGCCTTGACGAAATAGGGATCGTTCCATGCCGCGGGACTGACCGGACCCACCGACTCTTACTCCTTGCCCTTGGAAGCTACTGCGCAACAGCGTAACATCTTGGCCGTTCAAGAGAAACCGGTCGCTTGAGGATCAAACAAGCCGGCCGAGGGGGAGTCGGGGCACAACCGCCGCAATGGCCGCCGAACATTCCATTTTCGTACGCTGGATCATCTTCCTGGGAGCAAGCCTGGGCATCTACCTCGCGCTGCGCGCGGTGGCGACGATCATCCTGCGTTTTCTCAAGGGCATGTCCGAGCAGCCCGAGGCCGTCAGCGCCGTCTCGCTGCCCATCCACACGCTCATCATCACCGCCGCCCTGCACATCAGCCTGAACCTGGTGCGCGGCGGGTACGAGGTCATCCTCGTCAACGAGGTCTCCAAGACCCTGCTCTTCCTGGCCATGGTGTGGCTGGCCATCCGCATGGTCTCGGCCCTCATCTATGCCACCTATATCTCCCAGGCGCCCGACTCGCGGATGCCCGATCTCATCCAGAAAGTCATCACCGGCTTTCTCTATGCCGCCTCGGGCCTGGCCATCCTGCACTTCTACTTCGCCGTCGATGTCACCGGCATCCTGGTGGCCGGCGCGGTGGTCGCCATCGTGGGCGGCATCGCCTTCCAGGACAGCCTGCGGGACTTCTTTGCCGGCATCACCCTCAACCTCGACGACACCTATCACATCGGCGATATGGTCAAGGTCGCCGACTTCGTCGGCGAAGTGGTCGACACCGGATCACGCACGACCAAGATCCGCTCGGCCTACAACGACTACGTCACGCTTCCCAACAAGGCGATCGCCAACGCGCCGATCATCAACTTCAGCTCTCCCGAGGACCTGCACCGCTCGGTGGTGAGCGTCCCGGTGAGCATCTCGGCACCTCCCGGAGAGGTCTGCCGCATCCTGGCCGGCTCGGCCCGCCTGGCGCGCGGCGTGCTCTGGCAGAACCGCCCAGTGGCGCGCCTCAAGGAAGTCCATGGCAAGCACGCGGTCTATACGATCGAGTTCTGGATCGACCACTACGGCGACAACGCCCGGGTCGAGGACCGCATCCTCCAGCTCTGCTGGTACCGCCTCAAGCGCTACGGCTTCGCCCTGGATTCGGGCGAGCCCCTGCCCCTGCTGGCCGGCGGCGCCGACAACGACGCGCAGCGCCTGCGCAAGGAAGAATCCCTGCTTCTTGTCGAGGGGATGCTGCTCTTCAACACCCTCGAAATGGACGAGATGCACTTCCTCGCCGAAAACGCCCGCTTCGAAACGCGCGCCCAGGGTGAAGTTATCTTCAGCAAGGGCAAGAGCGGCGATTGCTTCTACCTCATCACCCGCGGCGTCATTCACATCCTTCTTGAGGGCGGGCAGGAAGGCGAGGTCATTCTCGAGGGCATGGGCCCGGGCTGGTCCTTCGGCGAGCTCGCCCTGCTCACCGGCGAGCCCTGGCCCTACGACGCCGTCGCCGGCACCGACTCCGAGCTGCTCGTGCTCGACAAGGAAATGTTCCAGCTCCTGCTCGAGCGAAAGCCCGACCTCGCCCAGCGCCTCTCCGAGCGCGTCGCCGAAGTGCAGCACCGCGACCGCAACGCCTTCCGCGGCCTGCAGAAAACCGCCGAGGAAACGCCCCACAACGAAGAGAATTTGCTCACGAAGATCTCGGACTTCTTCGAACTGGTGTAGTTGTCGGCTCGTTTCGTTTTCGTCTCTCGAATCTCGTTTACATTTTCCAAAAATTTTTTTCTTGCCCAAAGAGCGCGTCACGGCGGCGGCCGTGAGCGCAGCTCCGCCCCCGCTCCCCCTCCGGGGGAGCTGCCGCCGCAGGCGGCTGAGGGGGTCGCGGCAGGACGATC
>JAGRBM010000022.1 GCA_020434085.1 Chrysiogenia bacterium
GCGCCTGGCCAATCGCACGCGCATCCCCGAGCCTACCAAGCGGGCCGATCATCTTGTCGGATTGGAAATGCGCAAATTACAGAATTTGTAGGGGCGAGGTCTACTCGCCCCCTGAATCAAGCAGGGCGGGTAGACCCCGCCCCTACATTCGATCGATTTAAATTTTCACGATTTTCGAATGACGTGATCGCCTTCGAGGGCGCGGATCTTCGCGACGAAGTCTTCGGGCAGCGGCGCGCTCTTGCCACTTTCCTGATGGGCGTTGACCCAGGTGATCTCTCCGGTGGCGCGGAGCTGGTCATCGCCCTTGCCGAAGATCCCCATTTCAAAACGCACGCTCGAGCGGCCGATTTCTGCGGCGCGGGCGCCCACTTCGATCTCTTCATCGAAACGCACGGGCGCCTTGAACTCCACCAGCGCGCGGACGACGTGGAAGTCCTCGCCCGCCTCGATCTGCCCCTGATAGGAATAGGGCAGCGCGCGCATGTATTCGGTCATCGCACAATCGAAATAGGTCAGGTAGTGGGCGTTGAAGACGATGCCCTGGGCATCGACCTCTGCGTAGCGGACCCGCAGCGGATAGAAGAACTGGAAATCCGAGCGCGAGACCATCAGAAGACCTTTCCGGGGAGATACTTGGTGGTGAAGGCCTGCTTGGGCTTGGCGCTTCCCTTCTCGATCATGCCGAGTTCGACGAGCTGGTTGTTGAGCATCTTCCAGCGCTCCAGGCTCATCGTTCCGATCCCGGCTTCCTTGGCCTCGGGATCGAGCACCATGGGCTTGAGCTGCTCCACGCCGAACATCAGGATTTCCTGGCTCATCTCGGGGTTGAGTTCACGAATGCGGTTGTTCGCCCTGCCCGAGCGCACGATGTAGTAGCCCCAGCCCCGCACCGACTCGCGCACCATGGCCGCCACGGCGTCCTCGTTTTCTTCGAGGAACTTCGTGCTGGTTACCAGCAGGCTGGTGTAGGGGTTGAAACCGATGTCCGAGACCATCAGGCAGCGCGCGGCGCCGCCCTGCTCCTTGACGACGAAGGGCTCACTGATGTTGTAGGCCTGCTGGGCGTAGTTCTTGTCGGTCAGGAACTTCGCCACGTTGCCGGCGTAGGGAACGATTTCAACGCCTTCGAGGGGGAGTTTCTTCTGCAGGTAGTGGCCGAAGGCGTTGCGCACGCTCATGGCCAGGGTGAGGTTCTTGAGGTCTTCGAGCTTCTCGATGCCCGAGTCGGCATGGACGAGAATGCAGCGCGGGCTGATCTGCAGCGGCGCCATCAGGGCGACGACGTCCACCCCGGCGGCGCGGGCCATCAGGACTTCATCGGCATTGGAGACGCCGAAGTCCACCTGCCCGGATGCCACCCGCGGAAGCACCGGTGCTTCGGGCCCGCCGGGCTGGATCTCGACAATGAGACCCGCGTCCTTGTAGTAGCCCTCGACCTCGGCGGCGTAGTAGCCGCCGTGCTCGGCCTCGGGAAACCAGTTGAGCGCCAGGCTCACCTTGTGCGGCCCGGCGGCCTTTGCCGCGTCGCGTGTTTCGGATTTCTTCTCGCAGCCGCCCGCGCCGCACACGATCACCAGCGCGGCCAGCAGGCTCCAGATCTTGTTCATTTTCGCTCCCCCGTGGGCTCAGTTCCAAGGCGCGCGCATCATAGCGGGCAGCGCCGCGCCCGGCTATTGGGGCGCCTCGCCGTGCCAGCGCTCAAGGATCCAGCGCCCGGCCAGCGACACGCCCGTAAAGAAGGCAAGCCCCAGCAGCGTGGCGGCAAAGATCGCGGCAAACAGGTAGGCGGTCT
Organism: Chrysiogenia bacterium; assembly: GCA_020434085.1. NCBI lineage: Bacteria > Pseudomonadati > Chrysiogenota > Chrysiogenia > Chrysiogenia bacterium. Next base: position 1,796 of record JAGRBM010000022.1, read on the forward strand.
TGAGCTGCCCCGAGGTGACGATGATGAGGTAGCCCAGCCCCTGCCGCGCGGCGCCGTAACCGGCGAAGAATTCCCCCATGATTGCGCCCACCACGGCGAGCCCGCCCGCGACCTTTGCGCCGGTCACCAGCGAGGGCACCGCGCCCGGAAGCCGCAGCTTCCACAGGGTCTGCGCGCGGCTGGCGCCCGAGAGTGCGAAGAGATCGAGCAGCCCCGAATCGATGCGCGTGAGCCCGGCGGTGCCGGCCGTGATGACCGGGAACACGCTCACGACAAAGACAACTACCACGACGCTCAGGAACCCGGTCCCGAACCAGATCACGATGAGCGGCGCGATTGCAACGATAGGCACGGTCTGCAGAAAGATCGCGTAGGGATAGAGGCTGCGCTCCAGCAACTTTGACTGCGAGAACAGGCAGGCGCTCGCGATCCCCACAATGAGGCTTGCCGCGAAACCCGCCAGCGCCCCTGCCCCGGTGAGCAGGCTCGCCGAAACCAGCGCGCCCAGATGTTCGACGATCGCGCCCCCCACCGCCGAAGGCATGGGAACGAGGTACGCAGGCACTTCAAAGACCCGCGCCAGCGCGGCCCAGAGTCCCACGACCAGCGCGAAGGCGATCAGCGGAGGCAGCCAGGTCTTCATCGGGCGTCCTCCAGCGCGCGGCTCAGCTCACCGCAGACGCGCGCAAACTCCGGCGCAGCGCGCAGCTCGGCGCCGCGCGGGTAATCGAAGGGGATCTCGATGCTCGCGCGAATGCGCCCGGGACGCTCGCTCATCACGAGCACCCGCCGGGCGAGAAAGGCAGCCTCGGCCACGTTGTGGGTAACGAACAGGGCGCTCCAGCCCTCGCGCTGCCAGATGGCCAGCAGTTCCTCGCCCAGCCTGCGGCGCGTGATGTCGTCGAGCGCGCCGAAGGGCTCGTCCAGCAGCAGGAGCCGCGGCGCCCCCACCAGCGCGCGGGCCAGTGAGACACGCATCCGCATCCCGCCCGAGAGCTCGCGTGGGTAGCTGCCTGCAAACTCGCTGAGGCCGACCAGCTCAAGGGCGGCGCCCACCGCCTCTGAATCCGCCCTGCCCTGCAGTTCCAGCGGAAGTCCAACATTTGCAGTGACGGTTCGCCAGGGCAGCAGGGTCGGGTCCTGAAAGACAAAGGCCGTGCGCGCGTCGCCGGCGATCTCGACTGTTCCATCAGTAGGGGATTCGAGCCCCGCGGCAATGCGCAGGAGCGTGGACTTGCCACAGCCCGAAGGGCCCAGCACGGCAACGAACTCGCCCGGAGCGAGCGAGAAATCCACCCCGTCCAGTGCGAGCGTTCCGCCCGGATAGCGAAGCGAGAGTCCCCGCGCCGATACTGCCGCTGCATCGCTCATTGCGCCTGAGGCTAGCATGCCCATTGCCTTGTCGGCCTCCCCCTTGGTGATGCGAAATTCGTGGTTAACTTCTTTACGGTGCCGCCGGTAGCTCTCTCTTGATACTCCCCCATCCAAGAGAATGCGTCCTTCCTCCCCTTCGCCGGCGGCACCACTTTTCGGGTTCGGGCAACCCCTTGAAACTCAAAAAAGAATACTTAGTTTACTTATAGAACGAAGCCGTCGGGTTCGGGTGCCTTCTTGCGGGTGCTCTCCCGGCAAAAAGGAAACAAGGGATGCGATTCGATAAATACACGACCAAGACGCAGGAAGCCCTGCTCGAAGCCCAGGAGATTGCGCGCCGCGCCGGCCACCAGGTGGTCGAGTCGCCGCACATGCTCAAGGCCCTTCTGGAACAGGAGGACGGCGCCACGCTGCCGATCCTCCAGAAGATCGGCGTGTCGGTTGCCCAGCTCAAGTCCGACCTCGACCGCGCCATTGAGCGCTTTCCGAAGGTCGAAGGCGGGGCCGACCTCTACCTCGCCAACTCACTGAAAAAGATTCTCGACGTCGCCCAGGACGAGGCGGCCAAGATGAAGGACGCCTACGTCTCGACCGAGCACGTCCTCATCGCCATGGCCAAGGTGAGCGATCACCCGGCCAAGGAAGCCCTCTCGGCCGCGGGCGTGACGCCCCAGTCGGTGGAGAGCGTCCTCAAGGCGATCCGCGGCTCGGGACCGATCACCTCCCAGGATCCCGAGGCGACCTACCAGTCACTCGAGAAATACGCCATCGACCTGACCGAGCGTGCCCGCCAGGGCAAGATCGACCCGGTCATCGGCCGCGACGACGAAATCCGCCGCGTCATCCAGGTGCTCTCGCGGCGCACCAAGAACAACCCGGTCCTGATCGGCGAGCCCGGCGTCGGTAAGACCGCCATCGCCGAGGGCCTTGCCCAGCGCATCGTCGCGGGCGACGTGCCCGAGGGGCTCAAAAACAAGAAGGTCTGCTCGCTCGACATGGGCGCGCTGGTTGCCGGAGCGAAATACCGCGGCGAGTTCGAGGAGCGCCTCAAGGCCGTCATCAAGGAAGTGACCGAGGCCGAGGGCCAGATCATTCTCTTCATCGACGAGCTCCACACCCTGGTGGGCGCCGGCAAGACCGACGGCGCGATGGACGCCTCCAACCTGCTCAAGCCCGCGCTGGCGCGCGGCGAGCTGCGCTGCGTGGGCGCGACGACCCTCGATGAATACCGCAAGTACATCGAGAAGGACGCCGCCCTGGAGCGCCGCTTCCAGCAGGTCTTCGTGGGCGAGCCCAGCGTCGAAGACACCATTGCAATTCTTCGCGGTCTGAAAGAGCGCTACGAAGTGCACCACGGCGTGCGCATCGCCGACTCCGCCATCGTGGCTGCGGCGACGCTCTCGAACCGCTACATCACCGACCGCTTCCTGCCCGACAAGGCCATCGACCTCATCGACGAGGCCGGCTCGCGGCTGCGCATCGAGATCGACTCGCTGCCGCTTCCCATCGACCAGATCGAGCGCAAGATCATCCAGCTCGAGATCGAGCGCGAGGCGCTCAAGAAGGAAAAGGACAAGGCCTCCAAGGAGCGCCTGGCCAATGTCGAGGAAGAGATCGCCAACCTCAAGGAAGACGTCTCCGGCCTCAAGGCCCAGTGGGAAAAAGAGAAGGAAGCCATTCAGGCCGGCCGCGCCGTGAAGGAAGAGATCGAGAAGGTCCGCTTCGAGATGGAGCAGGCCGAGCGCGCCGGCGAATTGCAGAAGGCCGCCGAGCTCAAGTTCGGCAAGCTGCCCGAGCTCGAAAAGAAACGCGCCGAGGTCGAGGCCGCCCTTGAGAAGCAGGAAGCCGAAGGCTCCATGCTCAAGGAAGAGGTATCCGACCAGACCGTCGCGGGCATTGTTGCCCGTTGGACCGGCGTGCCGGTGGACAAGCTTCTCGAAGGCGAAAAGGAAAAACTCCTGCGCATGGAAGATGCGCTGCGCAGCCGCGTCGTCGGCCAGGAAGAGGCCCTTGTGGCCGTCTCCAACGCCGTGCGCCGCGCCCGCGCGGGTCTCAAAGACCCCAATCGCCCTATCGGCAGTTTCCTGTTCCTGGGTCCCACGGGCGTCGGCAAGACCGAGACCGCCCGCGCCCTGGCCGAGTTCCTCTTCGATACCGAGGACGCCATGGTCCGCATCGACATGAGCGAGTTCATGGAGAAACACGCCGTCTCCCGCCTGGTGGGCGCCCCCCCGGGATACGTGGGCTATGAAGAGGGCGGCTACCTCACCGAGGCCGTCCGCCGCCGCCCCTACTCGGTCGTGCTGCTCGACGAGGTCGAGAAGGCGCACCCCGACGTGTTCAACATCCTGCTGCAGGTGCTCGATGACGGGCGTCTGACCGACGGCCACGGGCGCACGGTCGACTTCCGCAACACCGTGCTCATCCTGACCAGCAACGTGGGCTCGCAGTATCTGCTCGATTCCGAGATGAAGGATGAAGAGCGCGAGAAGCTCCTCACCGAGGCACTGCGCCAGACCTTCCGGCCGGAGTTTCTGAACCGCATCGACGACACGGTCTTCTTCCACGCCCTTGGGCGCAAGGAAATCGCCGAGATCGTGAACATCCAGATCGACCGGCTGCTGGGCGTGATTGCCGACAAGGACATCAAGCTCGAACTCACCGACGCCGCGCGCGAGTATCTGGGCGGCGTGGGTTACGACCCGCTCTACGGCGCGCGCCCCCTGAAGCGCGCCATCCAGCACGAGCTGATCGATCCGCTTGCGGTGAAGATCCTCGAAGGCCAGGTGAGCGAGGGCACGACCCTGCGCGTCGACAAGGGCGCAGGCGAAGGTCTCACCTTCACCCCCGCCGAGACCGAACAAGTCCCCCGAGCTGCAGCGGGCTAACGCCCCCGCAGCTTCGGTCACGGTGGGTTCCCCCCCTCCCCCCCCTGCCGTGACCACCCCCGACGCCCCGGAGATGCATCCCTCTCCGGGGCGTCACCTTTTTGGGGTCAGGGGTTGAAGACAAAGGGGAATTCGGCAGTTACCGCCCCATAGTCAGGAGCAAGTTCAGGGAAGCGGATTGTCTCGGTCAGCGCCAACATTTTCTCTTCAAAACCGGGTTGATGAGAGAAATCCGAATACACAATCCGTGCATCGACTACTTCACCAGACGCAAGGATGGTAAATTTGATGCTGATTTTACCTGCGGAATGAGACCCCTGGAACCCCTCGCTGAAAAGGACATCGTCGTAGAGAGCCTTGTAGCTACCCGCGTGGAGTCTCATCACACAGCTAATTGATCGGAATGAACGACGATGTCGCTTATCAGCTGATGACCCGTCAGGCACGATCTCGTCCTCGGCATTCTGTAGTTTGCGACAGTCTGCCAAAGTCTTCGGCTTCTGAGCACATCCGAGCGGAAGGGTTCCATAGACCAGCACCAACGCAATGAGCATTGCGCTGCCTTTGGAGCGAATTCGTTCATTGGGGCCAGAAGACATGGGTGAAGCATAGCGTTTTGGCATTCCCGATCCACCCTTATACCGCGCTGACCCGCGGTGACCACACCCGAAGCCCCGGAGAATCGCATCCCTCTCCGGGGCGTCACCTTTTGGGAGTCAGAAAGCAGAAAACTGTTGTTCCGAAGGGATCACTGAACTGTGGCCGGGGAATCAAAGCGCCTAAACGTGCCAGGACTGAACCGGAGTGGAAACTCGACGACGGAATCTGAGTCTCCCGGCACCGGCGCAAACTTGATCCGGGGAATCCGCTTGATCAATTCAGTCTCGAATTCAGGGCAGTCTGAGAAATCAGAGCTTAGGATTGAAACGTCATGAACCAGACCAGTTGGGTCAATACTGAAAATTACACGGACCGAACCTGCTCGGACGTTGGGGTTCTCTCTCAGTAAGCGGTTATACAGAACCTTGAAACCCGAGTTGTATCGACGAACCGTCGCGGCAATCGTCTCTGGCGTACGATATCCCATTGGATCGAGCACCCGGTCAGGTAGCTGATCGTTTGGCCCGATGCTGGCCACGTCATCGATATAAAGACCGTTACCCAAATCCAATCGGTCGTCTCCACAGGAAGTGGCAAGCAGCAAACAACCGACCAATACGGCAATAACATAGTGGCGCGGCAACGTAATCCCTGTAGACATAAGTTTAACGATACCAGAGAGCCCGCCATCGCGATAGCCGCCCGCCCTTCCCTCCCCCGCCCGCTTGGGCTAAATACCTAAACACACTGGAGATTTGCGGCGTGGGGACGCCCGGCGTGAGGGGAGCCCGAGCAGGCACGTGACACCCGAGATGACAGGCTGGAACGATCCGTTTCTGCAGAAGGCCGTGTTCTATCTGGCGGTCTTCGGAGCGGCGACCTTCGTCGGGGTGTTTTTCTTCCTGATCATCGGAAAGC
>JAGRBM010000023.1 GCA_020434085.1 Chrysiogenia bacterium
GCGGTGGACGCCCTTGCACGTCAGCTTCGCGCCGGTTACGCGCAGGCGCTCTCCAGCACGCGCTACTCGGCCTTCGGGTCGCAGGCGACCGAGTTCATCCGCATCGCGGGCGTGCTGGCGGTGCTGCTCTTCGGGGCCGAGTCCCTGGAGCCCGGCGCGATGATCGGGGCGATCCCGCTGCTCTTCCTGCTCTACTCGCCGGTGGCTGAACTGGCGCGGCTCCTCCCGCAGCTTGCGCGCGGGCGCGTGGCAACGGCCGCCGCGTTAGAATTCCTGCAGGAAGAGAGCGCCGCCGAAGAGGCGCCGCGGGGCTTTTCGACACTGGAGGCACGCGCGCTGGAGTTTTCCTACGACGATTCGCACGAAGTGCTGCGCGGGGCGGACCTCCAGCTTCGCGCCGGAGAGTGGGTTGCGATCACCGGTGAATCCGGGCAGGGGAAAAGCACGCTACTCAAGCTGCTGCTGGGGGCCGAGCGCCCAAAAGCCGGGGAGATCCTGCGCGACGGCGCGCCGGGAACCCTCAAGGGTCTGTGCGCGCTGGTGACGCAGGAGCCGATCTTTCCCGAGCGCACGGTGCGCGAGAACCTGCTGCTTGCAAAGCCCGATGCGAGCGACGAAGAACTCTGGCATGCGCTTGCGCGCGCGGCGCTTGCCGAGCGTATCGGGCGCGAGCAATCGGGACTTGATCTGGATATCGGCGAGGGCGGCAAGGCCCTCTCGGGCGGCGAGCGCGAGCGGCTCTCGCTGGCCCGCGCGCTGCTGAGCGACGCGCCGGTGCTGGCGCTCGACGAGCCCGGGGTGTTTCTCGACGCCGGACACCGCGGGCGAATTCTCGAAACGCTGGGGGAGGAACACGGTCGCCGAACCCTTCTGGTGGTGACCCACGAGAGCGATCTGCTCGACCTGGCCGATCAGAAGCTGCGCCTCGATAACGGGAAGCTTGTTGGGCTTGCTCCAGAATGCGCATCCTCAGCACCTGAAGGCACTCCCTAAAATCCTGTAATTTCAAGCACTTACAGGATTGTCTTGCGGGTCACTGGAACGATCGTTACAGTTGAGTCCGACCGGAGCAATTGAAGGGAGCGAGAGATGAAGTTCGGAATCTTCTACGAGCACCAGATTGCCAGGCCCTGGCCCGAGGATGACACCGACGGGATGGAGACCCTGCTCAAGAACGCGCTCGATCAGGTCGAGCTCGCCGACAAGCTGGGCTTCGACTACGTCTGGGAAGTCGAGCATCACTTTCTTGAGGAATACTCCCACTCTTCGGCGCCCGAAGTATTTCTCGCGGCGGCAAGTCAGCGCACCAAACAGATTCGGTTGGGCCACGGCATCATGCTCATGTTGCCGGGGTTCAACCATCCCGCACGCTGCGCCGAACGCATTGCCACGCTTGATCTGATCAGCGGCGGGCGCGTGGAGTGGGGCACCGGGGAGTCTTCTTCGGAAGCCGAACTCGGCGGTTTCGGGATCAACCGCAAGGAAAAGCGCGCGATGTGGGAGGAAGGCGTCTCCGCTGCCACGCGGATGCTGGTTGAATCTCCCTTTACGGGTTTCGAGGGCAAATACGTCAACATGCCCGCGCGCAACGTGATGCCCAAGTCCAAACAGAAACCCCACCCGCCGCTGTGGGTGGCGTGTTCACGCCGCGAGACGATCCACATGGCCGCCGAGCGTGGGATGGGAGCGCTCAGCTTCAGCTTTATTGAACCCGAAGAAGCGAAGGAATGGGTCGACGACTATTACAAAACCATCGAATCTAGCTGCGATCCCATCGGCTACAACGTCAATCCCAACATCGCGCTGACGATTCCATTCATGTGTCACAAAAACGAGGACGAAGCCGTCGAGCGCGGGATCGACGGCGCACATTTCTTCGGCTACTCGCTGGCTCACTACTACGTCTTTGGCACCCACAGGCCCGGCAAGACCAATATTGCAGAGGAATTCGAGCAGCGCCGCGCGCAGTTCGGGTTCTCGCGCGAGGTGATTCAGGACACCAAGGGCCTGCCACTGGGGGCCAAGATGCTGCAGAAGGGCCTGGGCGCGCTGCGCGGCGCCATTGGCACGCCCGATCAGGTGCGCGAGCTGTGCCGCCGCTACGAGAAGGCAGGTGTCGACCAGATCATCTTCGTCGCGCAGACCGGCCAGACCAGGCACGAGGACATCTGCGCTTCCATGGAGCTATTCGCCAAGGAAGTGATGCCCGAATTCAAGGAGCGCGAAGACGCCCACCAGAAGGAAAAGAACGAGCGGCTGGCCGATGCCATCGCCCGGGCATTGGAGAAGCGAAAATACGATCCCAATCCCGAAGTGAAGGAAGTCATCCGCGCCGCCGCAGCTCCATGACGGGCCGTCGGGACACATACGAAACGGGCGGCCCATTGGCCGCCCATTCTATTCCTCGGGTTTCGCGGGCGGCGATGCGCCCTTTTCGCGCTGCTGCACCTTGATGTAGTAGCGCATCATGTTCTGCCACTGCTCGGTGCGGCGCAGGTCGGCCAGCAGCGGATCGCGCTCGGCCTGCTCGATCCAGGCGTTGTTCTTCGTGAACAGCGTGTCATAGGTGTGCAGCGCTTCGTCGATCATACCCAGCTCGTGCTGGACGCGCCCCACATAGTAGGCCGATTCTTCGCGGGCACGCGGCGGCGCTTTCGTAATGGCGCCGGCAAGCTTGTAGAAGCTCAGCGCCTTGTCGAACTTGCCGAGCTGGGCGAAGCCCGTTCCCAGGCCCTCATAGATCGTCCACCAGACGTTGGGCGCGGCTTCGGGTTCGACCCCGGCAGCGCGCAGGATCTCGCCTGCTTCATGGAAAAGCTGGATGGAGCAGGTGGCATTGAGTGGATTGGCGCCGGGCTGGCGGCACTTGCCGATTCCGCCGATGACGTCGCTGGCACGCTCGATCGGATTCTGCTCGGGGGCCGGCGCTTCCTGCGCGCGTGCCGGACTTCCGATCCCGCCGAGCAGCAGGACGGCCGCAACACACAGAAATCCGCGCAGCGCTCTCAAAGTCCGATCTCCTTCTGAAAATCAGCCGAGCGCCATTGTATCTCATCGAGGCCCTCGAAGCGTCCGGCCTCGGAGAGCTTTTCCTGCAACAGAATGCGCTGGGGCTTGGCCGTGGTGGTGTAGGGCACGTCGATCCCCACTTCGTGGGCGAAGAAAACGAATTTCGGGCACTTGGCAAAGCCCAGCTTCTCGAATCCCTCGCGCAGCACCTGCTCGGCGCTCAGGCTCGCGCCTTCTTCAAGCTGCACATAGGCGCCGACTTCCTCGGAGTAGTGCTTGCTCGGCACGGCGACGGCCAGGGCCTTGGCCACGCCGGGCAGCGCCTGAATGATCTCATCGACCTCGTAGGGAGAAATATTCACGCCGCCGCGGATGATGAGTTCCTTGATGCGGCCCGTAATGAAAAAGTAGGGCTTGCCCTCGCGCTCGATCCAGAAACCCTCGTCGCCCGAATGAAACCAGCCGCCCTTGAAGGCATCGGCGTTGGCGTCGGGGCGCTTGAAGTAGCCGTTCATGACGTTCTGCCCGCGAATACAGATCTCGCCCTTTTCGATGTTCTCGGGCGAGGCGCTTGCGGCAACGGGCTCGCCGGTGCCGGGGCTGAGAATCGCCATCTCATTCTGTTCGATGGGAACGCCGATGGAGGGGAAGCCCCATCCGTGCATGACTTCCTCGTAGAGATCGTCGCTCATCGAACCCGGAAGCCCGCAGGAATAACACGTTGTCTCCGAGAGCCCGTAGCCATGGGCGATGCGCAGATCGAAGGTGTCGGTAAACTCCCGCGCCAGCTTGACCGAGAGCGGGCCCGCGCCGCAGATAATGCGCTCCAGCGCGCCGAGGTCGCGCTTGGCAAGATCTTCGGCCTTTTCAGCGAGGGTGTGGAGCAGCGTCGGAACGACGGAGACCGTCTGGATCTTGCCGCTCTCAAGTCGTGCCCAGAATGCATCAGGCTTGAATGCGCGGTTGAGCAGGGTCGAACCACCCACAAAGAGCGGTGTTACCAGCGTGACCACGATGCCGTTGACGTGGTGAATGGGCAGTACGCACATGAAGCGATGGCCGCCTTCTTCCGAACTCGCGCCGCACCACGCGGCAATCCCCTGCGCATCGTAAATCAGATGGCATTGGGAGAGATCCACGCCCTTGGGCTTGCCCGTCGTGCCGGAGGTGTAGACGATCAGCGCCGGGTCGGTGGCCAGGGGTTCATCGGGAATGACGAGGTCTTCGGGCAGGTTCGCACAGATGGCGGTGAATTCATCGGGCGCGCCGTCGACCGCAGCACCCACGGGAATCATCTCGCGAAGACCGTTGCACTGATTCAGCAGGGGACGCGCGCGCTCGTAGTACTCGGCGCGCACCAGCGCGAGCTCCGCGCCGGCGTTGTCGATCTTGAAGGACCAGTCCTCCAGACACTCGCGCTGATATTTCTCTTCGGTGTTCTTGACGTCGGGCGCCACCAGCGGCATGACCCGCACGCCGGTGAACCAGCAGGCGAAATACTGGACGACCGTCTGCCAGTGGTTGTGGGCAATGGTCGCAACCGTGTCACCGCGCTCGACGCCGTGGGCATGCAGGAAATTGGTCGCCCGCGCGACCTCTGCAACGAACTGCCGGTAGGTAAGCGTCTTCTCCTCGCCGGCGGTGTCGTTGGCGTGGTGGAGAAAAATCTCGTCGGGACGCTCAGCCAGGCGTTTCTTCAGAAGCGCGCCGATGTTGGGAAAGGGAAGATCCGAGAGATCGTCGGGCTTCCCGGCAGCCCGGTGGGCCTTTTCGATGTTGGCGAGCGTGGTGGCGTCGAGTTGGTCTGCCATGGTGGCGCTGTCCCCCGTGCAATCTGCGGTCGGGTGCTACCGTAGCGCGGCAGGCTCCGACGTGGAAGGGCGCGACGCCCTTGGCGACGCGCGCGCGGCGTGTCACCGTTGAGTCGGACTTACCCCGCGGGAGAAGCGGAAAGGCAGGCGATATGGCTCATCACGTGGTCCTCATCCCCGGCGACGGGATCGGGCCGGAAATCAGCGAGGCCATGACGGCGGTGATCGAGGCGCTGGACGTTGCGATCGAGTGGGAAGAGGTGCTCGCCGGAGAGCAGGTGGCCGAGAAATACGGCACGCTCATGCCCAAATACGTGGGCGACGCCATCACCAACGCGAAAGTGGCAATCAAGGGCCCCATCACCACGCCGGTGGGCAAGGGCCTTCCCAGCGCGAACGTCACGTTGCGCAAAATGCTCGACCTGTACGCGAACCTGCGACCCGTGCTCAAGCTTCCCGGGATCCAGACTCCCTATCCCGACGTGGATCTCATTCTCGTGCGCGAGAATACAGAGGATCTCTATTCGGGCATCGAGCACGTGATTGCGCCGGGCGTCGTGGAGTCGATCAAGGTCATTACCGAAAAGGCCTCAACCCGCATCGCGCGCTTTGCGTTTGAACAGGCGCGCTCCGGCGGTCGCAAGAAAGTGACAGCGGTTCACAAGGCCAACATCATGAAGCTCTCCGACGGGCTCTTTCTCGATTGCATTCGCAAGGTTGCGGCCGATTATTCGGAGATCGAATACGAGGAAGCCCTCGTCGACAATGTGTGCATGTCCATCGTCGCGAATCCGGGCCGCTATGACGTGCTGCTGATGGAGAATCTTTTCGGCGATATTCTCTCGGATCTGACAGCCGGGCTGGTTGGCGGGCTGGGCGTGTGCCCGGGCGCGAACATCGGCCTCAATGCGGCGGTTTTCGAACCCGTTCACGGATCGGCGCCCGATATTGCTGGCAAAGGCATTGCCAACCCGACCGCCATGCTGCTCTCGGCGGCGATGATGCTCGATCATCTCGAAGAGCGGCAGGCCGCCTCGCGGCTCCGCGAGGGCCTGAAAAAGGTCTATGAGGGCGAGCCCGCGAAGCTGACAGGTGATCTGGGCGGCAAGGCGGGTACAAAGGATTTCACCGAGCACCTGATCGCATCGCTTTGAAGCAGGCGTTGAGGCAGGCAGGCTTGGTGAGAGCCCGCGCATTCGGGTAGGCTTCGCACGTCCGGTCCTGGCGGGGTGCTGGAAAATCATGATTCCCTCTCAAAGCTGGGTGCAGTTCATCGGACGACCCGGCCCCAAATTGCATGTGATTGTCGACACGCCCGCGATGGGGGGTGGCGGTTATTACCTGCGCTACTACGTAGAGGGGCGCAAGGCCGCACTCGACAAAGTCGAGCAGATCGCCGACGCCGCCGAACTTACCGCCAAATTCAACGAACTCTACGGCCCGCTCGCGCAGGGTGGAATGGAGAGCGACTACGTCCTGGGTCGCGGCAGGCACGAGACCTTCTCCGACGACGCGGATTTGCCGGATCTCGTCCAGGAAGTGGCCGATTGTTATTTCGTGCACTTTGGCGACGAGGCGGTGGAAGATGACGACGACCTGGCGCTGGAAGACTCCAGCGTGGAGATTCGGCGCCATGCGCTGATGATCGCGCAGAAGCAGACCGAGCGTTTAAAGCCGGCGGATCTGGGGCCGGCGCCTTCGGGTGAGGTGCTGGACCTGAACCTCGACGATGCGGCCGCCGACGATTTCAGCGAGTTCGTGCACAACCCCTTCGTCGGGCGCGAAGTAACCCGAATGGAAAAGGTCACCTTCGATTTTCGGTTCCGCATTTTTCGCCACTGGAACATCCCGACGCTGACTTACGACCCCTCCGAGCCCGGTTCCCTGCTGGAGATCTGGCAGAACTATCTGGGCGTCCCGCTGAGCACCCCACCAAAGGACGAGGGAGAGTACAACCTGCTCTTCTCGGGCGCCCTTGAGGAAATCGCCGTCTCGCTGCAGGGCTATGCGAGCCAGCAGCAGGTGGACGAGCTCATGCAGATCGTTGCGCAGGTCCGCCAGACCGGCGGCGCGTTCTACGATCACCTCGAACCCTTCTGGGACGCAATGGGCTGGCGCTATCTGGACCTGCAAATGAGTGTCGAGGGCGAAGGCCCGGTTCATCCCGCCGCGAATGCGCAACTGGCCAGCCTGATTCTGGCCCTCACCATGGAATCCGATCGCACCCCGGCTGATCGCCTGATTCTCGATGCCTTCGCCCACACCCGCGTCACCGCGCACGAAGTGTGGGCCTGCTACCACAATTTTCGGCCGAGCTCGCCCGAACGCGGGCAGGGCCCCGTCGACAGTGAGTGCGAAGTCCACTTCAACGAAGCGCTCACGAGACTGGCATTTGATCTGCCGCGCGACCAGCAGGCGCGCGTCATCGGCGAATGGCGCGAGGCCTACGCGCGCTTTAGGGACTTGATGGTGTTTCTGGAGAAACGCTTCTCGGGCGGTGATATTCCCGTCGAACCCGCAACAAAGGCGCGCGGTTAGGGAAAAATCTCGATCGTGGCGCCGTTGACCTTCCTTGCGGCATCCGAGGTGAGATACCCCACCACATCGGCCACGTCCTCGGGGGCGAGTTGCGGCTGTGCATCAGGGAGTGAGTCGCGCAGCATGTCGGTGTCGGTCGAGCCCGGCTGCACAGCGACGACGCGAATACCGTCAGCCTTGCCCTCGGCGCAGCTCACATCCGTGAGCCCCTGCAGCCCATACTTGCTGGCGCAGTAACCGGCAAAGCCCGGGAACTTGGGCAGCCCCACCATTGCCGAGACACTCGAAACATTCACGATGATCGCGTGTTTGGATTTTCTGAGGTGCGGCCAGGCCGCCTTGGTCAGGATGAAGGGCGCGGTGAGGTTCACTCGCAACAGTTCTTCCCACTGCTCCAGCTCCAGGTCCTCGATGCGCGCGACCTGGTTGATGCCGGCGTTGTTGATCAGGATGTCGAGTGCACCCAGGTCGTCCACGCACTGCCAGGGCAGCGACTCGCAGAACGCCGCGTCGGAGAGGTCGCCGTGGGCAAAGACAAAACGGGTCTCTTTGGCATTGAGCTCATCGGCAAGCCTCGCAAGGGCGGCCTTGTCGCGGCCGGTTCCAAAGACCCGCGCGCCGCGGGCTACGAGGTGACGGGCGATGGCCCGACCGATCCCTCGCGAGGTACCGGTGACCAGGGCAACGCGGCCGGCGTGGGTCTGCTCCATGGGGGTGTGCTCAGACGATCTTGATTTCGGGGCGGGGCGGGTTGGTGGCGGTCTGCTCGAAGGGCTCGGTCGCGCGGGCAACCGCGTCGGCGTCCGCCTTCTCGCCCCGGTAGATCGCGCAGGCGTCCACGGTCTCGTAGAGTTTGATCTCCGAGAGCTCGGGAACGACGGGCTTGAGCTTTTCCCAGATCCATACGGCGATCGCCTCGCAGGTGGGCAGCGGGATGTAGTCATTGAGGAAGCCGTGGTCGAGCTTGCCCATTACCTCGCGCTCGACGTGGCGGCTCATGTCGTCGAAGTCGATGAGCATGCCGGTCTCGGCGTCGACGGTGCCCTCCACCGAGATGAACAGGTTGTAGGAGTGGCCGTGAATGCGATTGCACAGCCCCCCGTGGTTGGGGATGCTGTGGGAGGCCTCAAATCGAAATTCCCGTGTCAGGATCATGGCAAAACCTTCTCTGGCCCCTCTCGTCTCCAGTGACAATCAGGGAGGCCCCATCTTAGGAATGATCGCGGTGGCTGGCAACGGCCCCTGTCCCGGGGCTTGAAAGACGTCTGACTCAGGCGCTGGTGGCTTGTCCGGCGTCCGGACTCTCGGGGGCCAGCAGGGCATCGAGGTCCTCGCCTTCGAGATGCTCGACGTCCAGCAGGCGCTTTGCGATCTCGATGAGCCGGTCCTTGCGCCGGGTCAGGATCTCCCGGGCCCGTTCGTGGGCTTCGTCGAGAATCTGGGACACCTCACCGTCGATCAGGTCGGCGGTGCCGTCGCCGTAGTCGCCGCGCTGGGTGACGCCCAGGTAAGGATTCTTTTCCTCGTCGTAGGCGCGAAGCCCGAGCTTCTCGCTCATGCCAAAGCGCGTGACCATGGCGCGCGCCATCTGCGTTGCGCGGCTCAGATCGTCGGATGCTCCCGTGGTGACTTCCCCGAAGATCAGTTCCTCGGCAGTGCGGCCGCCCAGCAGCACGACGAGACGGGCCTTCAATTCCTCGCGGCTGATGAGGTAGCGGTCCTCGGTGGGCTGCTGCTGGGTAAAGCCCAGCGCGCCGATGGAACGCGGGATGATGCTGATCTTGTGCACCGGGTCGGTGTTGGGAAGCGACGCGGCAACCAGGGCGTGACCCGCCTCGTGATGGGCCACAACTTCGCGCTCGTGCGGGTTCATGACGCGGCTCTTGCGCTCGAGCCCCGTGGTGATGCGATCGAGTGCGGAATCAAGATCCGCTTCGGAGACTTTGGTATGCCCAACGCGTGCAGCGGTAAGTGCCGCTTCGTTGATGAGGTTTGCCAGGTCGGCGCCGACAAAGCCGGGGGTGCGGCCGGCCAGCTTGCGCAGGTCCACATCGGATTCGAGCTGCACGTCGCGGGTGTGGACTTTGAGAATGGCCTCGCGGCCGCGCACGTCGGGGCTGTCGACAATGATGTGACGGTCGAAACGCCCGGCGCGCAGCAGGGCCGGGTCGAGCACGTCGGGCCGGTTGGTCGCGGCCAGCAGGATCACGCCGGAGTTGGGCTCGAAGCCGTCCATCTCGGCCAGGAGCTGATTGAGCGTCTGCTCGCGCTCATCGCCGCCGGCAACCGGATTGACGCCGCGGCGGCCGCCCATGGAATCGATTTCGTCGACAAAGACGATGCAGGGGGCATTCTTCTTGGCCTGCTCGAACAGGTCGCGCACGCGGGCCGCGCCAACGCCCACGAACATCTCAACAAATTCCGATCCCGAAAGGCTGAAGAAGGGTACGGCAGCCTCACCCGCGACGGCGCGGGCCAGCAGGGTCTTTCCGGTGCCCGGCGCGCCGGTCAGCAGGATCCCCTTGGGAATCTTGGCGCCCAGCTTGGTGTATTTCTCGGGCTGCTTGAGGAAATCCACGACTTCGGAAAGCTCGGCCTTGGCCTCTTCGATTCCAGCCACGTCGGCAAAGGTGACGTGGACCTGGGTTTCAGTGTTCATGCGCGCGCGGCTCTTGCCGAAGGAAAGGATGCCGGCACCGGGCCCGCCGCCCGCGAACATCTTGCGGAAGAAGAAACTCCAGATCAGGACAAGGATGAGAAGCGGCGCCACCCAGGAAATGAGCTGGGAGAGCCAGGTGGTCGAGAGCTCGATGTCGTACTTTACATCGTGCTTGTCGAGCAGGGGCAGCAGTTCCTCGTCCTCTGTAAGGCGCACGGTATAGAAGCGCTTGCCGTGCGGGCGCTCATCTGCTCCTGAGCCGGGCAGCTTGATCAGGTCTTCAGGCTTTTGCGGCGTTGTGGGTTGCTCCGCGGGCTCTTCGGGCTGCTCTCCGGGCTGAAGCTTGAACTCGCCGGTGATGCGTTCGCCCGAGACGCGGACGGTTGCGATCTTGTCGGCGCGCACTTCGTTCTTGAATTCGCTGTAGCCGATGCGCTGGATGTCGCGGGTTGCCCAATACTGCTGGGCCCAGAATAGCAGGGTAAATACCAGCAGCAGCCAGATCAGCGGAGAATTGCCGCGTTTGGGCGGCGGGGTCTCTCCGGATCCGTCGGGCTGGCGCGGGTTGCGCTGGGGGTCGCCCTCATTGCGGGGCGCACGGGGAGGAGTAGCCAGGCTGTTCCACCGATTCATCATCTCGATCTTACTCTGGGTCTTGAAGGGGCCGAAGGCAAGGCTTCATACTCCCCGAAGGCGCACCCGCGCATGAAGGCAAATCGGGAGGGGAGTTCAGGTGCCGACAGCCAGCGAAAATTCCAGCAAGCCAGCGGCCACAAAGAAACGCAAGAAGGCAGCAAAGAAGAAGACCGGCAAAGCCGCGGCGAAAAAGCACAATGTCCTGATTACGGGCGCGACCAGCACACTGGGGCGCCAGCTCTGCGAGCGTCTGCTCTACGACAAGTCCATTGGGCAGATCTGGGCGCTCTCGCGACGCGAGGTGCCCTACTATTTCAGGGACTTCGATCCCAAGCGCTTCGTCTTCCGCACTTGCGCGCCGACCAACGACCGCAAGTTGCTCGAGCTCTGCAAGAGTGAGGAATTCCTGCAGGCCAAAATCGACACGATCGTCCACCTGGCCTTCCAGGTCGGGCGTTCCGACGCGCATTCGGGCGCACGCGACTACAACATTCGGGGCACCCAGAACCTGCTGGAGATCGCGCGCGAGACGCCGAGCGTCAAGAAGTTTGTCTTTCTCTCCAGTGCGAAGGTCTATCGACTGCCGCGCGGGCACGTGGAAGTGATCCATGAGGACAGCCCGCTCAACTACAATCCCGATGCCGAGCCCTTCGTGCGCGACCTCGTCGATGCCGACCTGCTCTGTCAGGAAGAGATGGCACGCGGCTCCAAGTTGCAGGTGATCGTGCTGCGGCCGACCTACATGATCGGGCGCAACGTGCATTCGTTCTTCGCCTACTATCTGGACTCCCCGGTGTGCCCCTATATTTCGGGAACTGATCCGCTCATTAACCTGATTCACTCGACGGATGTCGTGCGGGCGCTTCAGCGCAGCATCAGGCAGCCTGTCGCAGGCGTATTCAATATTGCGGGGCGCGATACCAAGACGATCGGGGAATTTGTGGAACTGGCCGGGCATCCAAGGGTGCCGGTGCCGGAATTTGCTATCGAAACGGCATGGGAAGCGGTTCGGCGCGTGCGCTGGAACAAACACCGCTTCCCGTTGAGCGCAGCGCCGCTGCGTTACAACTGCGTTCTCTCCGGGGAGCGCGCGAAACACGAGCTCGACTTCGAGCCCGAGCGCCACGTCAAATTCAGCGAAGTCTAGCTATCGAGCTTTTCGCGCAGGCGGCGCACCAGATCATCGAACCCGTGGTCGGTGATGATCTGGCCGAAGGAACTCTTGTAGTTTTCGATCAAGCCCACATCGTCGAGAATGTAGTCGATGATCTGCCACTCTTTGCCTTTTTTGCGAAAGACGTATTCCATCATGATCTCTTCATCGTTCTTGATGATGAGTGTGCTGACGATGGTGTTCCCGTTCTCGTCGACCTCTTCGCCTTCGTAGTTGATCTCGCCCTCGAGCAGGGTCTTGAGAGATTCCTCGGAAGAGGCGTTGCGGCGTGTCACCTTGGTGAAGACGTCGATGTAGTCCTTGAGCTTGGCCTGGGGAATGCCCTTGCTGTGTCGTCCAAGGGATTCCATCGCAATGTATTCGTAGTCGAACAGCTCGCTGAGCACGTCCTCGATGTGCGCGCGCTTCTTCGCATCCAGCGGCAGGGGGTTCTGCTTGAGGAAGGTGCGCACTTCCTTGTCGCGATCGCGCAGGATCGCCATGGGCGAGGCCTCGGCCGAAGCTGTGCGAACGGCAACCAGGACAAACATGAGGCTGAGAGTGGCGGTGAGTAGTTTCTTCACGTGATTACTCCTCGGTGACGGGCAGCGGAAGCGCGGCTTCTTCCTTGAGCCTGGAGTAGGCTGAGTGGTAGTCGAACACCGCCTCCAGATAGGTGCCGCGCAAGTCCACGTAGGAACCATAGGCATTGAGCAATTCATCGGTGCCGGTGACACCGATGTTGAAGTTCAGGGTGGTGGAGCGGAACCATTTTTTGGCAGAGCGCAGCGCCCGGGTGAGCGCGTCGTGGGCCTTCTGGGCGCGGACGGCCTCAAGATAGGCGTCTTCGACTTTCAGGGAGAATCCGAACTCGGCGGCGGCCTGGGTGGCTTCCATTTCAAGGAGCTTGGCCTTGGCCGTCTTGTATTCCGCGTACTTGCGATGCAGGGACAAGTCCCAGCGCAGGCCCAGGAAGGGGCCGGCCGCAAAGTTGTTGAACGTATCGCCGATGAAGGGATTCGTCAGGTTCTCGCGGTTGGGGGCATTCGACCACTCCAGGTGGCCGCCGATGAAAATATCGGGGTACATGTTGGCGCGCGCTTCCTGCATCTCCGCAACGCGCGCGTCGATCCCCGAGCGCACCTTGCGCATCTCCAAGCGGTTATGCATCGCGCTGTCGATGTAATAGTCGAGGGACTGAAGCTCTTCCTTCGGCGGTTTGAGGCTGCGGTCGGCGGGCTTGAACTGCTGGTTGGCCTGCAGGCCCAGCATGCGTTTGAGCGTGCGCCGGGCGATGCCGAGCTTCTGGTTGAGTTCCTCGATGCGTGCGGAGAGGCGCGCGCGGAAAAGCTCAATCTTGTAGAGGTCCACGTTGGTGACCTCGCCGGTCTCGGCCTCGAGTTTTTCCTTGATGGAGTCGTAGGCCTTGTCCAGATTCT
The DNA here is from genome assembly GCA_020434085.1 of Chrysiogenia bacterium. NCBI lineage: Bacteria > Pseudomonadati > Chrysiogenota > Chrysiogenia > Chrysiogenia bacterium. The sequence continues at coordinate 13,246 of JAGRBM010000023.1, forward strand.
TCTGCACGTCGGTCAAAATCTTCCAGGCGTCGCGCCCCAGCAAGACGCCCCAGTAGGCCATCTTGATGCGTTCGCGAATTTCGCGGACCTTGGCGTCGTAGTCGGCCTCTGCCACCTGCACGCCGGCGGTCGCGCGCTTGAGGGCGGCGTCAAGCTTTCCGAAGGTATAGATCGGCTGGATGATGTCGAGCTGCACGCGGTTGAAGGGGCCGATTTTGTCGATGAAGTCCTGGTCGGAGTCCGGCGAGTAGAAGATGTCGCCGCGGGCCTCGGTGATTCCGGTGAAGGTATAGGTCAGGTTCGCGATGGGGAGCCAGCGGGCGCGCTTGGCCTGGTCGATGTAGCTCTCGGAGACCGCGCGCGCCGCGCGCGCGGCTTCAATCTCCTCGCTGCGTTCGACTGCCACGGCCATGGCTTCTTCGAGGCTCATTTTGACGATCTCGGTCTCAGTGGGGTCGACTTCCTCGGCAACCTCGGAATCAGCATCCTCGGAATCCCCACTGTCCTGCGCCAGCGCGGGATGTGGCACAAGGACCAGCCGCCCGAGCAGCAAGACAAGCATGAGTAGTTCCAGCAGACGCTTCACGATTCGACTCCTTCTTCGGCTGGGGCGTTCCCCGTGTCCGGACGGAAGACTAGCAACAGGTAGCTCAGTCCCGCAAAGGTCAGTGTTCGCACGCGGCGCAGTATGCCCATGGATACACCACCTTCCATTCCGAGGCCCAGGGATTTCAGCAGCAGGCCATGGCCACCTTCGTAGGCCCCCAGCGCTCCAGGGATAAATGAAAACGCAGCATTGATGATTACGGCTGCGGCGGAGATCACATACGCCGCAAGAAAATTCATATCCATACCCAGCAACCAGGCGATTACCCACACGTCCACGGCCCGGAACACGCGCCCCAGGAAATGCAGCGAGAGGGCCATAAGAAAGCGAATCTGGTGGGTTTCCCAGAACGCGGCCAGGTCGGCATCGATCCGCTCCATGCGCTCACGTCGCTCATGGGAAAATTTTACGCCGATTTTTTCGAGAAGATTCATGAACCCGAGAATTGTGTGGCCCTTGCGCTGACGGCGGATGATCCAGCCGATCGCTACTAACCAGACAGTCAGGAGGGCGCAGGCCGCCCCGAGAATCATGGGCTCGCCGGTGAAGACGAGAAAACCCAGCAGCAGACCGCTCGCCATGTAGAGCAGGCTGGCCAGAAAATAGATCGTTTTGTCGAGAACGACGTAGGTCGCGCCCTGATCACCGTCCAGGTGTTCCTTGAGCAGCCAGACCTTGACGGGTTCGCCGCCGAGGTTGAGGAAGGGCGTGAGGGTGTTGACCGCTTCGCCGGCCAGGCGCGTGTGCCACAGGCGCTTCCACCCGATGGTGGGGTGATTCCGGTCGAAGAGCATGCGCCAGGCCAGCGCCGCTGTGGTGTTCCATGCCAGCGAGAGCAGGAGCAAAATGCCGAAGCCCCAGCCCACGCTGAGCAGTTGGTCGAGGATGTCCTGCGGGCCCGCACGCCAGACGAGTGCGCTCAGGAGTAACACTCCCGCAAACAGCAACAAGAATCGGCGCAGGGATTTACCGGTCATGTTTCGGCGCCTCGCCGAGGGGCCTACGCACTTGCGTCGGCGGTGGGCAGCTTGGATTTGCCGGACATCAGGTAGGCAAGGATGCAAAGGACGGTGATGATGGCGGCCCAGAAGGTCAGCTCCAGCAGGTTGAACGCGCAGAGCACGAACACCAGCATGGAATAGAAATCACGCTTGCCCATGAAGCGGATCTTGTCGAGGATGCGGTAGGTCAGCGGCTTTTCCTTGCCCTCGAATTTGGCTTCCATGTCTTTGTAGACGGCGACGAGCGACCCGGATTTGGTGTGCGTGAGCAGGTAGCGATACATCAGCCCCAGCACCACCGCGGCCAGCACGATGAGCCCGATGCCGATCCACAGGATGTAGTCGTGACCGGTACGCTCGCGCGTGCCGATGGTCAGACCGATCAGGAACAGGATGTAGGTCAGGTTGTCGCCGATGGTGTCGATCCACTCGCCCATGTCGCTTGCCAGGAACTTGCTGCGCGCGATCTCCCCGTCGCTGCGATCCAGGGCGGCGGCAAGCTGGAAGAGCAGGCCGCCCATGAACGTGCCCAAGTAGTCCCCGCGAATCAGGAACGGAAAGCATGAGAACCCGACGATCGTCGTAAGCAGCGTGATCATGTTGGGGGTGATCGGATATTCGCTCAGAAACTTCGAGAGCGGAATGGAGAGCTTCGAATTGAGGTTGCGCGAGACCCAGCCGCTGGTGGGCTTGGTGACGATGGAGAAGATCGCCTTCTTGCCCTGTTTGACATCCGCGGGGCTCGCAATGGGAACCACGAAGGCGCGCTTGTCGTAGGGCTGGTCTTTGGCGTGCATGGGCTGGGCGCCGGTAATCGCCTCGGCTGCCTTGTCCGCGCCAAGGCCCTGGAGCGCGGAAGCAGGGGCGAAAAAGAGCGCGCGCTCCTCGTCCCAGCGAACCGGCGCGGTGATCGTCTCGCTCTGAGCGGCGAAGCTCACCACGTCCGGGCCGAAGAGCACATCCGGACCGGCAATGAGCATGCGGCCGCCCTCGTCGGCGGCAGCGGCCTGGTCGAGGGCTTCGCCAAGGCTGCCCGCGATCTCGACTGGCTGGTCTTTGAGGCGCTGGTCTGAAGAGAGCAGGGCGCGGGCGCGCTCGGCATGGGGACCCGGCGCGATCCAGACCTTCTCCGCGCCGTTCTTGATCGCAGTGAGGATCTGGCGGGTCAGCAGTTCCACGCCCGCCACGCGCACAAAGGGCGCGGGCGTACCGCCAACCTGTGGGTCGTGCTCGGGGCTGGAAAGAAAAAAAACGGCTCGGATCGACATCTTAAAAACAGTGCAACGAGCGTCGCGCTCCCGCAAAGATGTCGCGACGGGTGAATCAGAATGTTTGGAGCAGGTCTACTGAACGAGTCCCGAGAGCTCATCCCGGACGTATTCCAGGTCCTCGGGGAAATCGATCTCGGCCCAGCGCAGGCCTTCGACGTTCACCGTGCCGATTTCGTATCCGTCCACGGCGATCCGCTCGATTGCCTTGGTGTACCAGTCCGTGCAGGCGTTCTGTCCGCGGACCATGTCTTCGAGCTCGTGCAGCAGGCGCTCGGCGCCGGCCCTGGTGAACTTCATGATTCCGATGGACTCGCCGTGGGCGTTGTCGGTCGCGATGGTCTTGTTGATGCGCTGGATGCGATCGCCATCGAGCTGGATCTTCATGTCGTCTTCATCGTAGCTGTCCTTGCGATCGATGCAGACGTGGATGTTGTAGTGATTTTCCGAACGAACGCGGGTGAGGATCTGGTGATCGAACACATCGTCGCCGTTGATCAGGATGAATCCGTCATCCATGAAGTGGCGCGCGCTCCAGAGGCTGATGAGATTGTTGGCCTCACGCCAGAAGGGATTGAAGACGGTCTTGATGTCGAGGCGGCCAAGGCCGTTGCTGCGCCATCCGTTGAGGCGCTCTTCGACGGCTTCCCACTTGAATCCGGTGACGACGACGACTTCCTTGATGCCCGCTGCCAGACAGTTCTTGAGCTGGTGCTCAAGAATGGTGCGCCCGCCGATCTCGACGAGGCACTTGGGGCTGTTATCTGTATGAGGACGAAGTCGCGTGCCTTGCCCGGCTGCCAAAATGATTGCTCGCACGCTGAAGATCTCCCTGACTCGCGCTGTTCCAGTTGTTCCCGGGGCGACCCGATCCAAAAAATAAATCAGGCCCGCATCGCCCGCCCTGTGTAACGAGTCCGTAAATTCTCAAGTCACTCGATTGACCTGTCCAGTTCCGAGGTCGCGCGGAGTCTATCCATCAAAACCCTTGGGGACAACCTCTTTCCCGGAGCGCCGCCATTGTATCAATGGGGGGGGCGCTATCAAGTGTGACCCAAATCACAATTCCTGAAATCCCCTGTCAGATCAAGGGGAAAAGCCCGCGAAAGTCGCTACGCGCCGCGTAAAGGCCCGTACGCAGGCCCCAGCGATTTGCGCTGCCTTTTCGCTTTACAAAACTTTACAGCGGGCGGGGCCAAAAACCCGGGATTTTGGGGGCTACGGACCTAGCGGAGGGGTTTTTGGGGCTCCCCGGGCGGGCAGACCTCCAGGTCGGCGGTCAGTTTCTTGACGAAACAGGCCAGCCGCTCCCCGGGATTGGCCCCCCGGCGCTCCAGGAGCATCCGCTCCATGGCGGTGGGGGGCTTGAGGTATTCGGCCCCCGCGCCCGGCCGAAACCGGCAGGTCCCGCAGATCCCCTGGCAGCAACCCCACTCGACCCCGGCATACTTCGCCCTGCCCAGCGCGTCGGGGAGCGCCGAGCCCAATGGGGCGTCGATGGACGAGTGATCCGGGAAGGTGATTCGCGGCATAGTGAGGGGTAGTGTGGTGGGTGAAAGCGCCAAGAGGAAGCCGTCTCGTATGAACGTCCGATGCGCCATGTTGTTGGTGATTGTGCTGGCCACCTGCGTGGGTTCCTGTTCACCGAAGAGTGAATCCCGCAGATTTTCTGCTGTGAGAACCGGCAATCTTGACGACCTTGAACATCAGAAATCGCTATTTCGCACGCAGGGGTACCGCTTCAACGATCACATATCACCCGGCGACGCGGTGTATCGAATCTTTAGTGTCGTCAGCTTGAGTGATCGTAGGAGCGTGGTAGAGCTGCGTATGCTCGATGGCCGTACTCAGGTGAAGTGGGCAGCATGGGTGCAAGTGACAGGCGTGCATGGTGCGCAACGGATTCCCAAAGTCAGTCATTGGGTCACTCTGGAGACTCAGGGCCTTATGGCGAATGCGGATCAAATCCTTGATGAGCTGGATCCGGCAGAGTGCAGGACGAACACGATCACAGCCGACGGGGAGTCCTATATGATTGAGCGGCGTACGGGTGAATCCAGTAAAGCAATCATGATTTCCAACCCGGAGCACAACTGCGAGTTGGAGCGCCGTTTCGAGAAATTGAAGTCAGACTGCTGGCACCTGGCAGGTCAGTCAAAGGATCCGATTCACAACCTCTA
>JAGRBM010000024.1 GCA_020434085.1 Chrysiogenia bacterium
CGGGCCGCTTTCCAACGAAGCGGTCGAGGGCATCTACAAAGAGATCATCTCGGCGTGCCTCTCGCTCGAGCGCCCGCTTCGCATCGCCTTCCTTGGGCCGGAGACGACCTTCAGCCACCAGGCCGCGCGCAAGCATTTTGGCACCTGTCCGGAGTTCGCCCCCTGCGAGACCATCGAGGACGTTTTCGGCGCGGTCGAGCGCGGCAACGTCGACTACGGCGTCGTGCCGCTTGAAAATTCGATCGAGGGCTCGGTCAATCCCAGCCTCGACCGGTTCATGGAAACCAGCGCGAAGATCTGCGCCGAGGTCACCGTCGACGTGCACCACCAGTTCCTGCGCCCGCTCAACGCGGCAAAAGACTGCGTGCGCATCTACTCGCACCCGCAGGTGCTCGGGCAGTGCCGGCGCTGGATCCTGCGCAACCACCCGGGCGCAGAGCTCGTGCCGACCAACTCGACCGCGCAGGCCGGGCAGGAAGTCCTCTCGGATCGCAAGGGCGGGGCGCTCTGCAGCGACCTGACCGCCGAGTTGTTGGGACTGAAGATCGCCGCCCGCAACTGCGAGGACCGCAGCGGCAACCGCACCCGCTTCGTGGTGATCGGCAACCAGGAAACCAAACCCTCGGGGCGCGACAAGACGAGCCTCGTGCTGTGGGTCCGCGACGAGCCCGGGATTCTCTCGAAGATCCTCGCCCCGTTCGCAAAGGCCGGGGTGAGTCTCACCGAAATCATCTCGCGCCCGGCGGGCAAGCGGGCCTGGGAATACGCCTTCTTCGTGGGGATTGAGGGGCACGTTGCCGACAAGAAGGTGGCCGCCGCCCTGAAGGCCATTGCCCCGCTGTGCCACCAGGTCAAGGTGCTGGGCGCCTACCCGCGCGCGAGCTGAGCCACTTTAAAATCCCCGCGCCAGCGGGTATTGATGCCGCTCCCGCGGAGCTGAATGCGGGGTCCACGCGCGAAGCGGGGCCCGGCCGCTCCGGGCCGGGACGCTGAGCAAGACCATGTCCAAAGTCCGTCAGAACATCGAGACCCTGGCACCCTACGTGCCGGGCAAGCCCGTCGAGGAACTCGAGCGCGAGCTCGGGATTACCGACATCATCAAGCTCGCCTCCAACGAGAACCCGCTGGGTCCCTCGCCGATGGCGCTGGCCGCTGCGCATGAGGCCGTGGGGCAGATCAACCTCTACCCCGACGGTTCCGGGCACGATCTGGTGCAGGCGATCGCCAAACGCCACGGCGTTGCGCCCGAGCAGGTGGTGCTGGGAAACGGTTCCAACGACGTCCTTGAAGTAGCGGCGCGCACCTTCCTTGCGCCCGGCGACGAGGTCGTCTTCTCCCAATACGCCTTCGTGGTCTATCGCCTCGTATCCCAGGCGATCGGCGCGTCGATGGTCGAGGTCCCCGCCCGCGCGGATTTGAGCCACGACCTCGATGCCATCGCGGCGGCGATCACCGACAAGACCCGCGTGGTGTTCCTGGCCAATCCCAACAATCCCACCGGTACCATGTTCAGCGCCGAGGAGTGGGAGAAGTTTCTGGCGAGAGTTCCCGAGCACGTCCTGCTGGTCGTGGACGAGGCCTACGCCGAGTACGTGGGGGACGAGACCTACCCTGACCATTGGAAGGCGCTGAAGGCCGGTCGCGACGTGCTCATCACGCGCACCTTCTCGAAGATCTTCGGGATCGCCGGGCTGCGTGTGGGCTACGGGGTGACCAGCGCGGGCAATGCCAATTACATGAACCGCGTGCGCCAGCCCTTCAACACGAACCTCGTTGCGCAGGCCGCCGCGCGCGCCGCGCTCGAGGATCATGAGTTCGTGCGTCGCTCGCGGGAGGTAAATGCCCGCGGAATCCACTACCTGCGCGCGCATCTCGAAAAGCGCGGGCTCAAGGTCACCCCCTCCTGGGGCAATTTCGTACTCGTCGACCTGGGTC